>NZ_JAEIMH010000095.1:0-26195 GCF_016464295.1 Streptomyces sp. N35
GGGGGCGGGGCGCCCCGGGGGGGGGGGGGGGGGGGCGGGGAGCGGGGGCCCCGGGCGGCGGGAACCCGTACCCGCCCGCAGGGGCCGGGGGCTGGCCGGGAGCGCCGGGCTGAGGGAAGCCGTAGCCGGCGGGCTGCGCACCGGACGGTGACGGCACCTCGGACGTCGGCCCGGGCACGGTCGACTGCTGCGGGGCGACCGGCGCGGCGGGGTGCGGAGCCTGCGCAGGCCAGGCCGGCGGCTGCGTACTCTCCGGACCGGCGGCCGGGACGGGCCACTGCCGAGCGGACGCCGGCGCCTGCGGCTGCCCCTCGGCGGCGGCCGGCCGGGTCGCGGGCGGGGGCGGCGGCAGCCCCTCTCCGGCGGAAGCGGCCGGCCAGACCGGCGCGGCAGGCTGCGGCTCGGGAGTCTGAACGGGGACGGCGTCCTGGACGGCGTCTTCGTCAGCGTTTTCGTCAGCGGCGTCGTCTGTCGTGACGGACGGCGCACTGTCCCGTACGTCTGCGACTGCCTCTGCGTCCGCCTCTACGTCGCCGTCGCCGGCCGTCTCCGGAGCATCGGCGCCGCCCTCGACGCGTACCGCATCCTGCGGCACGGAATCCCGGATGTCCCCGTCCATCGCCGCGTCACGCTCCGACGCGGAAGATGCAGCGGACTCAGCGGACTCAGCGGATCCAGCCGACTCAGGGGGCGCAGTGGATGAAGTGGATGAATCGGATACGGAGGAGACGTCAGCGGACGGTGTGGAGCCGGCCGCTTCTCCGGCCTCCTCTTCCCCGCCCGCGCCGGAGCCCGTCCCGGAGCCCGCGCCCGTCCCGGTTTCTGCGCCCGCGCCGGAGCCCGCGCCCGCGCCGGACAGCGAATCCACCGCGGACTGGGCGGCCTCGGCCCGCTCCTCGATCTCCCGCTTCAGTGAAGCGGCGGAGAAGCGCATCGTCGCACCGCTCTCGAGGTCCCCGTTGCCGGCGGACTCGGAATCGGACCCTGCCGCGTCGGCGACAGGTGCGGCCGGAACCTGAGGTTCGGCGGGTGCCGCCGGTACCTGAGGCTCCACAGGCGGCGCGGGAACAGGCGCGGGCTGGAAGCCTCCGCTCTCCGGCAGTCCGGGAACCGCCACCGGATGACCGGCGGGCGGCGGCGGAGGAGCCGCGGCAAATCCACCACTGCCCGGCGAAGGCGCAGACGCCTCACCGGACACACCGCCCGTACCGCCCGCACTGCCGGAACCCGCAGCATTCTGCGTGTACCAGGCAGGAGGCGTGTAGTCGATGGTGAACTCGCCCGTCATCTCGACGGACTCCGCGTCGGACTGATCATCGACGGGTGTGTTCCAGCCCCCGTGGATCCCGTCCCGATCGCTGTTCACAATGCCTCCTGGTGTGGTCGAGCACCCTGCGTGCCGTGGTGGGAGCGACTCGTATCGCCGATACAGCCGCCATCGTCCGATCCCGGCTCTCCCCCTGGGACGCACCCGACCCGCTCACAGGTTCTGATGCGTCTCCGGCCCCCAGCCTAACTATCAAGACCGTCAGTACGGCAGGGCGGACAGCCCACTCTCGTCTGTCCCGTACGTCACGTACTGCCCACGGCCGCCCCCACCACACCCCGCGTCGGCCCTCATACCGGACAACCGGTACCGAATCGCCTCCGCTATACAGCCGCCCGCCTCCGCCGTTACTCACCCCACCCGCACGCCTCTTCGCCGACACTCACCCCACCCGCACGCCCTCTCCGCCGCCGAGGAACAAACGGAACAGATCCACCCGCTCCGAGGAGTGACGGGCGCCACGCCGGGTGGACACTCGCCGCCGGGCCTTCCGCATTGCATACGGAACGTCGCACCCGAGCCCGGACCCTCGGCCGGGCCAGGGCATAGTAGGGGCCGATCGGTCACTCTGTTCGCCAACGAGCACAGACACAACAGCCGCAAAGGCCAGGCCCTTTGAGGCCTCGGGGGAGAGGACACGTATGCCTGCCGCGGAGCCGCCGCAGACGCATCCCGCGACCGTCCGGGAGGACCTCCCGCACGTTCCGGGCGCCTTCGGTCCGCCCCCGTCCGTCTTCACCCAGTCCCAGCTCTCGGCCAGAGCGGGCAGGCGCCGGAGAGCGGTCACGATGGTGGTGGTGCTCTCGCTGCTCGCCGCCGTGGGGGTGGCCGGTGGCGCGTGGATGCTGTGGCCGGGCGGAGGGGACGTCTCCGACAACAAGGCGACGGCCCAGCCGCCGAAGCCGGGCGATGTCGTGCCGCCGGTGGAGAAGACCCCGGAGTCGATCGAGGCACAGCTGACCGCCGACATCGAACCCGGTGACGGTCTTCCGGCAGGGGGCGCGATCGTCCGGGCGCCCGGGGCGTGGGCGACGGAGAAGGTGTTCGCGAAGAGCGACGCCAAGGCGGTGTACGGCTTCTCGGCGAAGGACGGGCTCGACAAGTGGAAGATTCCGCTCCCGGGCGAGATCTGCGCTGCCTCGAAGCACATCACCGTGGACGGGATGACGGCAGTCCTGACGGAGTCCGAGGAGGGGAAGCTCGGTGGCGACCCGGGGGAGCGGGACGGGTGCACCGAACTCGTCGCCTTCGACGTCGACTCCGGGAAGACCCTCTGGCGCAAGCATCTGAAGGAGGCGGAAGGCATACCGCCGTTCGCCGTGGGGCTTACCGTCAGCCAGGGCGTCGTAGCCGTGTCATGGACGGAGGCCTCGGCCGCCTTCGACCTGGCGAGCGGAGAGCAGAACTGGACGAAGAACGCCGCCACCACGTGCAAGGACCAGTCATTCGGGGGCGGCAGCGCTTTGTTGGCGGTCGTCAGCTGCGGGGTGGACGAGAAGATTCTGAAGGTCCAGAAGGTGAACCCGAAAACCGGGAAAGCGCTCTGGACCTACGAGGTCTCGAAGGGCATCTTGGACGCCCGAATCCTCTCGTCGGACCCGCCTCTGGTCGGCATCTCCGCCGGTGACTACGGAGTCACGGACATCGCATCCCTGGGCGGGGACGGGAAGTTGCGGTCGATGATCCGGCTGGGAGGCGACAAGTACTCGGTCGAGTGCGACTCGTTCACGATGGAGCGCTGCAAAGGCTATGCGGCCGGGGGCGATCGCCTCTACGTCATGACAAAGGATGACGGAGGCCTGGAGAAGCCCGCGAACGAGGTCGTCGAATTCGACGTCGCTACCGGAAAAACCACCGGAAAGAATTTCAAGAGCAAGGGATGGGATCCCTTGATACCGGTCAGGATGAGCGGCGGCAAAGTCATTGCGCACCGCGCGAACCAGTCGATCGGTGCGGTCGTCAGTCTTGATCCCGCGACGGGAAAGCAGACGCTGCTGATGGTGCACCCGATCGAGAAGCAGCACGAGAGGCTCGTCGGCGCCGACTCGACCCAGACGCTGTTCGAGCACGGTCACCTCTACTTTGCCGGTGATCAAGTGATCGGCCCCGCGAAGAAGGGCGGGCCATCCGAAACGATTCTGGCCTGCCTCTACGGGGCGATCACATGATCCGGCTGACGTACGGACCTGCCGTGTGAGACACCACAGTGGGGTGGGCACCTCCCGCGCGTGCCCACCCCACTGTCAGTTTCTGAAGCGCTCGCCTACTGGAAGTAGCTGGCAGCCTTCTTGTCGCCGGCCATGTAGTCGCCGCCGGCGAGGGAGACCTGCTGGCCGATCTGCTTGAGCGCATTGTGGATCGTCGTGGCACGCGAATCCCACTTGGCCTGCAACTGCAGGTATGCCGCGTGGGCTTCGCCTTCCCAGCCTTCGCCGACCTTCTGGACCGCGCGCTGGAGGGCAGAGAGGCACTCTTCCACGCGCCGGGCCTCGTTGCCGAGGTCGGTCGTGGCGCCGTCGAGTGCGCCGTACTTTACGACGAGTTCGTCGGGAACATTCTTTGGCATGGTGAATCCTTCTCCTGATAGAAGACGGGGGCGGACCCGTGGAATCCGCGCGTCAGTACGTTCTCAGAGCCGGTCGAACGCCGACGACCTGCCGGTGTCCTGGGCGGCGAGAGGATCGATCCGGTCGAGCCGCGCGCGGATCTCTTCTTCAGTGGTGGTGGTGTCACCGCTCGTCTGGTGGATCTTGTGCAGCATGTCCGCGAGATCCCGGCCGATTTCGTTGATGACGCCGTTGATCTGGTTCTGCTTGGCGTCGAACGCCCCGGCGCCGATTCCCTGCCACTGCCCTTCCAGGCTGTCCAGGGTGCCGTTCAGGTTCCGCACGGCAACCTGCAGGTTGTCGTACTGGGTGTCCATCTCGGTCACCAGGCTCTTCAGTTCGGCTTTGGATAGCTTGCGTCCGCCAGCCATGTTGTCTCCTTCTCTTGGCTTCCACTGACACGCACGCGCACGTCAGCTATGTGGTGCGCCGCTTTCGCGCTACGGCGATCGCTCCGGCGGCTGCGATGACGATGACCGCACCGCCACCGACGAGCAGGCCGGTCCGGCTGCTCTCGGAGTCCTTGCTCGTCCCTGCAACCTCGACCTTGTCGCCGGACTTGTCCTGCTGTCCCTGTTGCTCCTGCGGCGAAGCGGATGCGGAGGGCTTGGAGGAGGCCTTTGTGTTGAGGGTCTTCTCGTTGGTCAGCGGGTTGATGTCGGGGTCGCCGGGCTTGCCGATGCCCCGGTTGATCGCCGCGTTCGGACGGACGATGCCGTGCCCGAGATACGAGCTGACCGACCCGGCCTTCGTGCCCTTGGCCCGCGCGGCGCTCTCGATCATCACCCGGAGGACCTGGTTGGCGGTCCAGTCGGGGTGGGCGGACCAGATGAGGGCTGCGGAGGCGGAGGCGAGGGCGGTGGCGTTGCTGGTGCCGTCGTCGTCGCAGTAGCTCTTGAACTTGGCGTCGCACCAGCCGGGGATGTCACTTCCCGGTGCGGCGAGATCTACGTCGTCGCCGTGCTGGGAGTAATCGCCGACCTTCCCGTTTCGGTCGACTGCTCCTACGCCCACGACCTCGGGGTAGGCGGCTGGGTATTGCTCCTTGTTGTCCTTCTTGGCGTTGTTACCCACGGCCGCAAAGAACAACTTGCCCTTACTCTGCGCGTACTTGACCGCCTCCCGTTCCTTCGGGTGGAGGTACTCACTGCCGAACGACATGCTGATGATCTGTGCGTCACTGTCGGCCGCAGCGCGGATCGCAGTGACCTCATCGAGGTCGTTGACGCGTTCACCGCCGAGCTTGTCAGCATTGCTGATGCGCATCGGGATGACCTTCGAGCCCGGCGCCAGGCCCTTGACGCTGCCACCAGCACCTGTTCCAGCAATCAGCTCGGCCATCGTGGTCCCATGCCCGCTGTAGTCGTCAGTGGCCTCACCTGCGACATCGGTGGCGTCCAAGCCTTCGAGGACCTGTCCCTTCAGCGAGGGAGTAGCTGCATTGATGCCGGTGTCGATGACAGCCACCTTGATGCCTTCGCCCGTGGCGGCTTTCCAGATCTCCTCCGCGTGCATGGCATCGAGGTACCACTGCCGGGACTGAACATCTACTGCCGCTGCAGGAGCGGACACCCCTCCAACGGCGAGAGCGGCGGCTGCCGTTGAGGCCAGTGCGCCCACTAGCGATCGTCGTTGGAGAAGGTGCTTCTTCACGCCCAAGCCCAGTCCCAAACCGTGCGTCATCCTGACTTCCGAGCCTTTCTCGTACCTAGTCGATCACCGGCGGTACGGCACCGCGCCGCCGGGTCGCCCACGTCTCTTCGTCTTCCGTCAGGTAGTCCGGCCTTGCGGTTGCGGACTGCTCTTCCTCGTCCGGCCGTTGCTGTCCCGGCCTCCTGCCGGCCAGCCCCGCACCGCCCGCGGTGAATGATCCGCCCGCAGGCCTGCCGCCCGGGTTGCTGCCACGAGGCGTACCGACGACCCCGTTGGAGCTGGGAGTGCCGCGCCCGGTGGGGCGCTGCGCATTGCCCACGTTGGACCCGATGACACCGGACTGGCCCGGCCTCGCGGCCGTACCGCGCCCGGCGGCGGGTCCTTCTCCGCCGACGACCGTGCCACGAGGCAGGCGTGACGGCGTGGAGCCCGTGCCCGTGCGCTGGGGTGAGCCGCCCATGATCCCGTTCGGGTTTCCCGCTCGGATACCGCTCGCCCCCGCGCGACCGAGAGGCCCTGTTTGTCCGGTGCCGCCCCCGGGCCTGGTGGCGGGCGTGCCTCCTACGATTCCCGGCCGACCGACAGGATTTGCCCGTCCGGGAGTGGTCTGGCCCGGGCCGACCGAGGTCGGGCGACCCGTGATCCCAGGAGACCGTCCTGTGGTCGGGCCCGTGGTGCTCGTGGTGGGAGCCCGACCGACGGGGCCCGTGGTACGGGAAGTACCGGTTGGAGGCTTCCCGCCCCCCTTGCCCATCTGAACAGGGTTCACAGGGCCGGTTGCGAACGGTGGGACGGGACCGTTGGTCGGTCCGGTGGAGGGGATGGTCGTAGGAGGCGTGGGGCCGGTGGCCGTGGTTGGCGCGGGGGGTGTGGCCACACTGTCGATCTCCATCGACACCTCTTGTCGGGGAGTCGATGCGGCAGTTCCCACCACTTGGGTGGGGCTACTGACACCTTCCACATCTGTCTGACCTACGGATGTGCCTGAGGCAGCGCTGCCGCCCGCCGCGCTACCACTAGCCAAACCGCCCGTTCGGAGGTCCGATCCTGTGGGCCGAGGAACCGCCGCCTGCAACCCCTCCGGAAACCGCGGAGCCTCCTGCCCCGCCAACATCTCCTCGGACACCGCATAGAACGACGCCAGCCGGTTCATCTGAGTGATCGCCTCCTGGCGATCCTCCTCGGCCTTGAGCGCCTTCTGATACTCCTTGTTGTCCGCGACCTGCTCGACAACCTCGAAGTCCTCGGGCCGTTTCTGGACGAATCGATCGTCTCGCGGAGGCCTGGCTCCTCGCACGGACGCGAGGCCCGTGCTCGCCGTCTTCATCTGCGTGCCCGCCGAGTTGGCGAAGGTGCCGATCGACCACGCGTGCTGGGCCAGCGCGCGACCGAAGCGTCGGAACTCCTCCGAGCCCTCGCCCTTCCAGTCGACCTTCGTGACGTACTGGTCGAGCTCCTCGGCCGCCTCGTTCAGCTTGTCCTTGGCCTTGATCAGGGCGTCACCGGCGTGTTCGAGTTCGCTCGGCTTCGCCTGCTCGATCAGGTCGAGCATGTCGTTGAGCTGGTGGTTCTCGAAGTTGGTCTTGCCGAACAGTCCGCCGGGACTGCCGCCGCCACCGAAGGGGAGCAGCTCCTGCATCTTCTGGTAGGCGTCGGAAAACCCATGTACCGCATGGATGTTGGCCGAGCCCTCGGCCTGCTCCGCCTCGTACTTGTTGTTGTACTGCTCGGGCGTGAGCTCCTTCGGCGGCTCCGTGGCAGCCTTGCCGGACTCGGTGGTCGCCTTGCTGTCGGCAGCCGACTTGGGCTGGCTCTCGTCACTCACGTCCGTCACCCCATGTCCGTCGTGTCAGCCGACTTGCCGTGGTTGACCGAACCGTCTTCCTTCGGCTTCGCCGCCGCTTCGGCCCGCTCCCGCTCGGCCTCGACCCGCGTCTGGATCGTGTAGAACCGCTGCCGCAGCTCTTCCTCGAGGTTGTCGTAGCCCACCTCGGACGCACGCACGGCGATCTGCAGCATCTCTATCTGGTCGCCCAGCGAACGGGACAGCTGCACGAGGGAGCGGTGCACGCGGTTGTACTGCTTGTAGAAGCCGTCCGCTTCACCGAACGGCAGATTGGACCCGCTGAAGGCGGCGCGCGTGACGGTCTGCTCGGCCACCTTCGTACTGCCGGCAGCACTGTTCTCGAGCTCGGACAGCAATGCGTCGACCTTGGACTGGAAACGCTTGAGCGCCCCGACGCCCTTCTCCAAGTCGGCCGATCCGGAACCGGATCCGGCCGCCTGTGAGGCGACCCCGCCTCCCACAGCTTCCAGCACGCCGCTCGCCCTCCCCGTTTCCCCGTTTGCACCGCTGGCAAGTCATTGCGATAGCAGCAACGCGAAGATCACCTATCGCAGGATGACCACTCTATCCACTGCCTACGACAGCACCAACTGTCTTCCGCGTCACGTAACTTCCCTTACCGGCCACCTGAAGCGCCCACCCCGCCGGTCATGATCCGGCACGTCCGATTTGCCCATGCGCGGGCATCGCTCCCGTAACAGGAATGCGAAGAAATCGCGAAGAGAGCGAAGCGGCCGTTACGTTCCACTGCTCGAGACGCGCTGCGCCCGGCGGCGGGAATCCCGATACGCGACCGCACCACCCGAAACACCAGCCACCAGCACCACGCCGCCGATCAGTACATACGTGGCGAGGCGGGCATTGCGTTCGTCTGGGGTCTCGCCCATCGCCAACTCGCCCGGCTCGGGCGCCTCCGCCGCCGAAACACCCTCATGGGGGACCGGTGACTCCAGCGGTCTGTCGTCCTCCGTAAGGGCACGCACCGGGTCGACGACTCCCCAGCCGACGAGGCGGTCATGGCCGGCGATGGAGCGTTCCGCGGTCTGCTCGATCTGGGCCACGATCTGGTGCGCCTTCCAGTCGCCGTGCTTCTCCTTGAGCAGGGCGGCGACCGCAGCCACGTAAGGCGCGGAGAAACTCGTGCCGTTGTCCGCGCAGTGCCCGCCGGCGGGCACGGTGGAGACCATGTCGACGCCCGGTGCCGCGACGCCCACGAACTCGCCGGACTGCGAGAACTGCGCCCGCTCGTTGTTGCGGTCGGACGACGCCACCGCGAGGACGCCGTCGAAGGCGGCCGGGTACGTCTCCTTGACGTTGCCGCCGAGACCGTCGTTCCCGGCCGACGCGACGACCACGACGTCCTTGCTCAGGGCGTAGTCCACGGCCTTCTTGAGCTCCGAGTCGCCGGCGATCGGATTGACCGTGTCCTGGGAGATGTTGATGACGTCCGCGCGGGCCGAGACGGCGTAGCGGATCGCCGTGGCAAGGGTTCCCGAATTGCCGTTGCCCGCCGCGTCGTTGTGCTGGATCGGAATGATCGTCGCGCCCGGCGCGAGCCCCACGAAGCCCGTGCCCTTGGCCGGCCGCGCCGCGATGATGCCCGCCACCTTGGTGCCGTGCCCGACGACGTCGGTGGTGCCGCGCTCGTTGCCGCGTTCGAGCTTGTTGCCCTGCTCGTCCTTGGCGTCCTTGGGGATGAAGTTACGCCCGGCCCGTACGTCGACAGCGGACTTGAGCTGTTCGTTCTTGACGTCCACGCCCGTGTCGATCACCGCCACACGTACGCCCTTGCCGGTCGCTTCCTTCCACAACTGGTCGAGGAGTACGCGCTGCAGTGACCAGGGCCGGCCCTTGAACTTCGCGCCGCCGAACGTGCACTGCCCCGTGGTGTCCGCCGCCGCACCCGTCACCGGAAGCACGGGAAGCACCGTGAGGCCTACGCAGGTGAGGGCCGTGGCGGCGGCATGTGCCGACAGCCGCCTGATCGCATACGTCATGACCGCCCCGCCCTACGAGCCCTGCGGCTGCCGCGCCGCACCCGCCGAGAGCCGGGGCCCGGTCGGCAGGAAGGTCGACCACGCCGCGGGCACGGGCGTGGGGTCGACGCTCTCGTAACCGAGGCGGGTCTGCGCGTCCTGCTGCTGCGCCTGTTGCTCCTGCTTGTCCTTCTCGGAGCCGGACTCACCGATACCCGCGTCGTCGGTGGCGGTGTCGCCGTTGGCCTGCATCGTGTAGCGCAGCCCGGTGTCGGTGACCAGGAACATCGGACCCGACTTCACATCCGTGCCCATGATCTGCCGGAACAGCAGCCCCGTACCCGGCGTGACATAGGCACTGCTGCCGCCGCTGGACAGCGGCATGGGGAAGGAGTCGCCCGCCCAAGTGCTCTGTGTCGTCCTGCCGGTGTCCCGGTCCACGCCGCGCAGCACACTGCAGACGGTGTCGCGGCTGCCCGGTTCGTTGACCGGGTCGGGCGCTTCGGACGGCCACTTCAGGTCGCCGCCGAACTGGGCACCGGGCTCGCTGCCGATCTCGCCGACACTCACGGGCTTCGGCTTGCCGCCCTGGCCCACGACCGCCATGTCCTCGCTGTTGAGCAGCACCTTGGCCATGAAGTCGGACACCGGCGCGAGCCGGTCCTTCAGCACCACGTACTGCTTCTGCTCGGAAGCCTCTTCGGTCTGCAGGACCATGCCCACCTTGTAGTTCCCGGGCACGTCGGAGGCCGCTCCGGGGGTGTCGGGGAAGGAGGGCGTACGCACCGGGCTTCCCTTGCCCAGCGTCGCCAGCCACTCGTCGGACACGCGCTGCGGAGTGCCGCCGCTGCCGACGAGCGTCTGCATCAGCACGCGGTCGGCCTTGTCCACCTCATACGCGACGCCCTTGGCGTCCACCACGTAGCGGACCTGGTCCGGGCCCTCCACGTACAGGAGTTGACCGCCCCTGAGGCGCTGCTTGCCGTCCGTCCTGGCCTGCTCGCGCTCGGCCAGCACGAAGGCCGCCTTCTCGATGGTGCGACCGCCCGCACCCGGCCGCTCGCACACCGCCCACCGCTTGGCCTGGCCGGCGTCCTCCGGTTCGGGCAGGCGGTCCGGCGCGTACGGGATCCCGATCGTCGGCCCGTGGTGCAGCTTGCTCTTGTCGAGGAGATCCTCTTTGACCGTGACGACCTTGCCGTTGCCGGACTTCAGCAGGAGCTTGGCGGAGGCCATGTTGAGGACGGGGTGCAGCTGCACCTTGTCGCCGGTCTTCAAGACCACATAGCGCGTCGTCGACTTGTCGGCGACGATCACGTTCTCCCCGGGCGTATCCCACCCCTTGGGCGCCACCGGCTTGAACATTCCCCAGGCCCCGAACACCGCCAGCACCACGACTCCGACGATCGCGCCCGGCATCACCGCACGCAGCGGTTTCGGTGCGCCTTCCTCGGTGCCCGACGGGTTGGGCTGCAGGAACTGCGCCACAAGCCTCCGCTTCGCGAAGGTGTAGGCGTTAAGTTCGTCCCGCCGTGATGCCATTTGCTCTGTGCCCCTCTCCCCGTCGGGCGACCAGGGTCCCACATGCGACCCAGGAGCTCACTGTCGTACCGGCCCCCTACTATGCCTGTAGGCGGTCGCCTGCATGAGCCCAGGTAGTGCCGGGGCAGGGCTTCGCCGGGGCTCGGGTAGGGTGAGCGCCCGTCCCAACAGGCAAGCGAACTGCGGCAAATACGGACACAAGGGGGGCAACGCGGCGATGAGTACTGCGACGCGCGACCGCACCGGAAGCGGCACCGCGAACGCCTCCGCTTCTTCCCGTAGGCAACGGAGCAATCAGCCGCCCGTACGCCCCACGGCCCCCGCCGCGAAGACGCAGTTGCGTCCGCGTTCGCGAACGGGCCGGCTCGGACCCTTCCAGCTGCGTCAGCTCGTCCTGGTCGAGGCGGCGCTCGCCGTCGCCGCCGTGGGTGCGGTGCTCGGCGGACTGTGGCTGATCCCGGCGGTCGCGCTCGCCGCCGTTCTCGTCCTGCTCGCGGTGATACGGCGACGGGGGCACGCGGTCCAGGACTGGGCCTCGACCGTCTCGGCGTTCCGCGCCCGCCGCCGCCTCGCCGCCGAACCGGTCCTGCCGGGCGTCGACCCCCAGCTCGCGCCGACGGTGGAATGCGTCCCTGGCCTGGCCCCGCACACCTATGTCGACCGCGATCGCCGCACCGTGGGCATGATCGGCGACGGCACCTTCCTGACCGCGGTCGTACGGGTGGAAGCCGGCGGAGAGGCCCTGCGCCCCGCGTTCGGCGCGCGCGCCCTGCCGCTCACCCTCCTCGCGGACGCCCTCGAAGTCGACGACATCGTCCTGGAATCGGCCCAGTTGGTGCAGCAGGTCCGCTCCGCGCCGGCCCCGCACCTGCCGCAGCAGTCGGTCGCGCGCCTGTCGTACGCACCGCTTCAGCAGCAGACCGGCGCACCGGCCCTGCGTATGACCTGGGTCGCCCTGAAGCTCGACCCGGAGCTGTGCGCCGAGGCCGTCGCGGCCCGCGGCGGCGGCATCGAGGGCGCGCAGCGCTGCCTGGTGCGCGCCGCGGACCACATCGCGAGCCGCATCACGGGCGCGGGCTTTCGTACGGCGGTCCTCGACCAGGACGAGCTCAACGCCGCGCTGGCCACTTCGGCCTGCGCCAACCCGATGCTCGCGGCCCGTGCCACCCGTCCGGACACGGCGCCGCAGCGCCGTACGGCCGAGACCGCTCGCGTCTGGCGCTGCGACGACCGCTGGCACACCACGTACGCGGTCGGCCGCTGGCCCGAACTCGGCCGTGCCGCAACCCCGTTGCCGCGCCTGGTCTCGCTCCTGACCTCGATTCCGGCGTACGCGACGACCTTCAGCCTGACCGTGCGGCGAGGCGACCACCGGCAGTCCATGACGGTGAACGGGCATGTCCGCATCACGGGCGGCTCGGACAACGACCTGGTCAATGTGCGCCGTTCACTCGAAGGTGCGGCGCGCTCCGCCAAGGTCGGTCTCGTACGCCTCGACCGCGAGCAAGTCCCCGGAGTCCTCGCCACGTTGCCCCTGGGAGGCGCCCGATGAGCTCGTCCTTGACCGTGCCCGGACGTCTGCGCGGCCTCCTGGGCCCCCGTCACCCGGGCCACGCGATGCCGCTGGACGACCTCGGCGCCCTGACCCTCCCCGTCGGCGACGACGGCGTGGTCATCGGCGACGACTCCGAGGGCCGCCCCCAGATGATCGGCTTCCACCGGCCCATCCCGTACGAGGTGCTGCTGATCGGCGGTCTGTGGACCGCCCAGGTCCTGGCGCTGCGCGCGGCGGGCACGGGCGCGCGCGTGGCCGTCGAAACCGGCCGCGCCCAAGCCTGGACCACGCTGGCCCAAGCCGCCGGCGCCGGCCTGGAGTGCATGACCTTGCACGGTGTCGGCCGGGTGCCGCCCATGGGCGCGACAGTCGGCAGCCCGGTCCTGGTCGTCCGCGACTGCGGTATGCGCCCGCCGCGCGGCCGTGTCGTCGCATCCCCGTGGCAGTCGGTCCTGACCCTGCTCCCTTACATGAGCCCGGTCGCCCCCCGCCTGATGCGGAACTCGGCCCTGGTGGGCATCCAGCGCGTCTCTCCCGGCGAAGCCGAACAGATCGGCAAGATCCTGAGCCTGAGCGCCGCGGAGATCGAAGCCCTCCCGACCCTGGCCGACGGCGTCACGCTCTGGTGCGCCGGCGCGGACCGCCAGTGGGTCATGACGATGGGCACGGACGCGGAGTCGGGCCTGCTCGGCGTGGCCCGCCGAATCGACTGAACTTTCCCTCAACTCGCCCGGCACACAGGACCGACGGGGCACCATGACCCGTGTCACGAACACTTCACCCGAAGGGGAGACGGGCATGGGCACCCAGCAGGAGAAGGACGAGCTGTACGCACGCGACATCTCGAACGTCGAGTGGCTCAGCCCTCCGGGCACGGAGGGTGCGGCCGAGCGAGTCGAGATCGCCTACCTCCCGGGCGGCGGCGTCGCCATGCGCTCCTCGGTGGACCCGGGCACGGTGCTCCGGTATACGGAGGCGGAGTGGCGGGCTTTTGTTCTGGGGGCGCGGGACGGGGAGTTCGACCTCACGTAGCGGAAGCGCTGCCGAGTTTCGCAGGTAGATCGCAACGGGCCTGTTTGTGGGCGTAGTTGCTCGCTGCGATGGCCAGCTTGCGTAGATCCGACCGATCCTCGGCGCTCGGACTCTCCATCGGGTTCGTCAAGCGAACCTTTACGCTTAGGTTGTACTGGCCGCCTGGGATTTTCTTGTCCGAGACACAGGGGACAAAGATGGCTGCCGCAAGTGGGGACTGGAAAGCCGCTTGCCCAGCAGAGAACTTGGTGGTTGATCCGCTGGGGAAATCATACTCCTTGATGCTGTCGATCCAGGACGCGGAGGACTCGGTCATCATTAGCTCCGCTCTCGCGCTGAGCAGCAGCTTCCCGTCGCCCTCCACGAAACAGCTCGACGCGTAGGAGCCGTAATCGGTGCGAGAGCTTATGGGGCCGTCCATCAACGAGTAGCTCTCGCTGTCGGGGAGGATGGAGTTGAGCGCTGCTGCGGCTTCCTCTCCCGGCCCCAGATGTTTGCAGACATCGCCAGCAGACACTGTGCCCCGGTGTTCAAACGGAGGCCAGCCGCTCACGTAGGCGGCGCCCGTGATCAAGGCCACCGAGGTCGCTAGGCCAGCGGCAATATAGGACTTCTTCACTGTTTTCCTGTTCCTCTTACCCAAGTTCCTGCGGGCGCGACTCGCCGTCGATGTGATCCGTGATATTTGTCCGGGCGTTGGTGAATCCGCGCTCGGCCGCCGCCGCTACCTCGACCGAAATCGCAGGGTTCGGGCTTCCGGATGCTTTTCCTGCGGCGTTCACCTCGACTTCTAGGAGCTTGTACGTCGACGCATGCGTCGCATCCCACGATTTTCCGTTCTGGTAAATGACCTCACCGGTGCTGTCCTTCTTCGCGCCATCGGTGATGGAGCTGATGATTTCACCGGCAGCGGTATTGGCCGCATCGGCTGCGACGATCGCTCCAGGACCTGCCGTGGGTGCTACCAGGAGGCCGATACCAGTACCGGCGAGCGCGCCTCCCCAGGTGCTTGCAGAGTCGAGCGCCTTGTTGTACTCGGCGTCTGATTCCGCCGCTTGGTCTTCGGCTTCAAATGCGCGCCCACCGCCAATAATGCCTTGGATCTCCCCGGCGGTTTCACCTACGCGAATCGATGCAGTGAGTCCCTTGTCGCCGCTGAGGAGTGCGTCCGGGTTCTCGGCATGATAGTGAAGGACATTGCTTGTGTAGTTATGCTGGCCGAGATTGACCGCCGCGTACCCCTCAGGGTTGCGCCCCAGTGCGTAGAGAAGCTTGGTGGTGTCCCCCTCGCTCAACTTCGCAACTTCACCGTTCGCGGGAAAGATTGCCTCTTTGTGGTCGATCGTAGGAGTGAGGGCGCGATTGATGTCGGGCATGTATTCGGCGGTGATTTTACCGAAGCTATCCGACAGGTATCCGTGATCGAGTAGGCGATTCTGGTCCTTGCCCACGGACTGCACGATGTCTTGGAAGAGGGCAGCTTGCTGAGTGGAGTGCGCAACTGTGTCGGGGCTCGGCAATGTGCCGGCGGGATGACCCGTGGTCGCAGCCTCTAGAGCGTGGCCCAAGGCGTTTTTGCCCGCGACGCTTTTCTCGCCCGTGGAGTCGTAATCCAGAGGCCAGTCTCTCTCTTCGAAGAGGTACTGGAAGTTGGTGAGCGCAACCTTACCTTTGTAGGTGTTCTCGTCATCCGTGTCCCGAAGGAACTCGTGATCCTCGTCCTTCGATACGAACTCCCCGTTGAAGAAATCGGTGGCCGCATCAGGGCTGTTGGACAGTGCCTTCATGAAGCCGGTGAACGGGTCTCCTCCGGAGTCGGTCCCTGTGTGGTTCAGCAGGGGGTCGATACCTGTCTGCTGCCACATCGTCGCTCCGTGACGGCCGTTGTCCGTCAACTTCTTCTCGGTTTCGACGAGTTCGGAACCGTACCGCGTCAAGAACGCATCGTCGTAGTCGCCCCAACGCATCAGGTTGCTCATCACCTGGAATCCCAGCGGGCCGTGCTGCCCGACGGGCTGGCCGCCCAGCTGCGTCATCTTGTACGTCCAGTCGCGCATCTCCGGCGTATCCGCCTGAGTCGCGGATGCGAGGGTGAGGCTCAGGTTCTTCTGCAGCTCATCGAACTGGTCCTTCTTGTCGCGCAGTTCATAAGCGGGCCCTTGGCCATTGATCCCGGCCCAGAACTCCAACGTCCCCTTGGGGCCGAGCTTCTCGGCGAAGCGCTCCGAGAACAGCGGGTCGCCGGCGTGAGCTTTGAGTCCCGCGTTCAGGGCATCGAAGTCCTTGGCCGTCAGATCCTCCGGCTTCTTCCTCGCCAGCGCCGACAGCCGCTCCGCCTCCTTCAGGGCGTCCGCAGCAGAGTCCCGGTCCTTGTACTTGGCATCGGAGAACCCGTACTCGCTCAAGTCCGCCAACGCCCTCAGAACCTTGGCCGCCGAACCGTCCGACTCCGTGGCCTGCTCTAGGATCCCCTGGATCTCCTTGACGATCGCGTCGACCACGGCCTTCGCATCCGATGGTTCGGGGTCCGCGTTCATCTGCGCCTTGAAGCCCCCACCACCAGTGGCGGTCACGGAAACCTTCTTCTCACCGGCCCGGTCCACCGCATCGTTGAGCTTCTTCTTGAAGTCCTTCAGCTCGTCCCGCGTGTCCTGAAGGATCTTCCAGATGCTCTCCGCCTGCGTGTGCGCGTCACCGAACTCGCCGGCCGTCTTGCCGACGAACTCGCGGCTGACCGTGGCGCTCTCGCCCTTCCAGTTGGCTTTGCGGGAGTCCTTCAGAAGGCCGTCGTTCGCGTCCTTCTCCAGGTCCTTGAGGTTGCGGACCATCGTCGACCAGTCGGTCACCGCATCGTCGAGCAGCTTGAAGTTCGCCTGGCGGAGGTCGTCGAAGTTCATCAGTTGTCCGCCTTGTTGTTCTTGCCGGGAGCTGCCCAATTCTCGTCGAAGCCGGCGTCGAGCGTGGCGATGGCGCTCATGTTGCGCCGGATGTAGTCGTCGTCCTGGCGGGTCTGGTTCTTGGTGATGGCCAAGTGGTTGTTGATGTGGGCGCAAGCGTCCATGAGGGAGCGGAGTTGGTTCTCCCAGCGGTTGGAGACGTGCTGCAGCGCCGCCCCCAGGGCGAAACCCTGCGAAGTCAGGTCACTGGCTGCCTTGTCACTACTGGGGACGGCGACCCGTGCTTCCTTCCACAACCGGTCGTAGAGCTTGTGCGCGCTGTCGCCGATCTTCGCCAGGTCCTGCTGACCGACGACGAGGTCGCCGAAGGAGGACCCGTCCGGGCCCGGTGGCGGGTCGTCCAGCCGATTCAGCTGCATCTGCCCGCCGCCCTGCCGCTCCACAGCCTCCGACTTCAGCTGCTCCCACTCATCCCACGCCATCAGGCGCACTCCCTTCCCCCGTCGACGCCATCAGGAATGACGGATTCCAGATCAACCTATGGAGCGGGCTGAGCCGCAGGCAAGCCCTCGTGGCCTCACCCACGCCTACGAGGCCCACTCGCCCACGCCTACGAAGCCCGCTCACCCACGCCTACGAAGCCCGCTCACCCACGCCGACGAGACTCACTCACCCACAAACCCCGTCTGCACCAACGGATTCCCCCGCCGCCGCGACACGAAGACGCCCCGTCCCGCAGGCATCGGCCGCGGCCGTACGCCGCCGAAGAGGTCGCCCTCGTTCGGGTCGCCGGAGAGGACCACGCCCTGGGCGCCCAGCTCCATGATTCGCTGCATGAAGGGCTCGTACGAGGCCCGGCCGGCCCCCGCCGTATTGCGGGCGATGATGAAGCGGATGCCCACGTCCCGGGCGAACGGCAGCTGTTCCGTCAGCTTCGCCAGGGGGTTGCCCGACGATGTCGACACCAGGTCGAAGTCGTCGACGACCACGAAGACCTCCGGGCCCGACCACCAACTGCGGTCCCGCAGCTGCTGTGCCGTGACCTCCGGGGACGGGGCACGGCGCTGCATCAGGTCCGCGAGGGCGTCCACGTGGTGGTCCATGGCGTTCGACATCGGGACGTACTCGGCCAGGTGCGAGGGCGGAGTGACATCGAGCAGCGCACGCCGGTTGTCGATGACGAAGAACTTCGCCGCGTTCCCGTCGTACCGCTGCGAGATCTGCGAGATCAGCAGCCGCAGCAGGTTCGACTTGCCCGATTCGCTCTCGCCGAAGATCAGGAAGAACGGATCGCGGTCGAAGTCGACGAAGACCGGTTCCAGGTTGTTCTCGTCGAGCGCGAAGGCCACTCCGAGCTCGGGGCGCGCCCCGCCCGCAGGCAGTTCCGCGGCCGGGAGCGAGCGGGGGAGGAGCCGGACCGCGGGGGCACCCGGCACCGTCCAGTGCCTGGCCACCTCCTGCTGCATCGCCGTCGTCGCCTCCGACAGATCACTGTCCGAGTTGATGCCGTCGATCCGCGGGACCGCCGCCATGAAGTGCAGCTTCTCTGGGGTCATGCCTCGGCCGGGTACGCCGGCCGGGACGTTCACCGCGACCTTGCGGTCGAGTTCGGAGTCCATGGTGTCGCCGAGCCGCAGCTCGAGGCGGTTCATCAGGTGGTCCTTGAGGCTGGACCTGACCTCCATCGAGCGCGAGGCGGTCAGTACGACATGGATGCCGTAGCCCAGACCACGCGCCGCGATCTCCACGACGAGCGGGTCGAGATTCTCGTACTCGGAGCGGAAGTTGCCCCACCCGTCGATGACCAGGAAGACATCGCCCCACGGCTGGTCCGTGAACGAGATCTCGCCGCGTGCCCGCATCCGCCGGAAGGTCGCGATCGAGTCGATCCCCGCCGTACGGAAGTACTCCTCGCGCCGCGCCAGGATCCCGTAGACCTCGGCCACCGTGCGCCGTACCCGCTCGGGGTCCAGACGGGAGGCGACCCCGCCCACATGGGGAAGACCCGCGATCGACGACATACCGCCGCCACCGAAGTCGAGGCCGTAGAACTGCACTTCATGCGGCGTGTGCGTCAGCGCGAAGGCCGAGATCAGCGTGCGCAGCAGCGTCGACTTTCCGGACTGCGGACCGCCCACGATCTGCATATGGCCGGCCGCACCCGAGAAGTCCCGGTACAGCGTGTCCCGCCGCTGCTCGAACGGTTTGTCCACGACACCGAGCGGAACGACGAGCCGGCCCGCCCCCTCGTAGCCGGGCACGGTCAGCCCGCGGCCCTCGACCGAAGTGAGCCCGGGCAGCACCTCGTCCATGGACGGCGGATTGTCCAGCGGCGGCAGCCACACCTGGTGCGCCGCGACGCCCCGGCCCTCGAGCCGCCGCACGATCACATCGAGGACGGTGTCGGCGAGCGCGTCGTCCGAGGAGTCCGCCCCGGACCGCGCCTCCGGCACCAGCGAAGCCGGATCGGGCGCCCGGTACTGCACGGGCACGGGAGCCGCCGTGAACGGGACCGGACGCCGGTCCACCGGCAGCGGACCGCCCGCGACCACCTGCGCCGCACCGTCGCGATACGTACCGGAGACGTACGCCGCCTTGAAGCGCACCATCTCGTCCGTACCGAACTTGAGGTAACCCGAGCCGGGCACGTTCGGCAGCGTGTACGCGTCCGGCACACCGATCGCGGCCCGCGACTCCGCCGCCGAGAAGGTCCGCAGACCCACCCGGTACGACAGATAGGTCTCGAGCCCCCGCAGCCGGCCCTCCTCCAGGCGCTGCGAGGCGAGCAGCAGATGGACGCCGAGCGAGCGCCCGATACGTCCGATCTGCACGAACATCTCGATGAAGTCCGGCTTCGCCGTCAACAGTTCGCTGAACTCGTCGATCACCAGGACGAGTGACGGGATCGGCTGCAGCGGCGCACCGGCCGCGCGTGCCTTCTCGTAGTCGTGGATGTTCGCGTAGTTGCCGGCGTCGCGGAGCATCTCCTGGCGGCGGTTGAGCTCACCGCGGATGGAGTCGCCCATGCGGTCGACGAGGGTCAGATCGTCCGCGAGGTTGGTGATCACCGCTGCCACATGCGGCATTTGGGACATGCCGGCGAAGGTCGCGCCACCCTTGAAGTCCGCGAGGACGAAGTTCAGGGTCTCGGACGAGTGCGTGACCGCAAGGCCCAATACGAGCGTACGGAGCAGCTCCGACTTACCCGAACCGGTCGCGCCGACGCACAGACCGTGCGGGCCCATGCCCTCCTGCGCGGCCTCCTTGAGGTCGAGCATGACGGGCGTCCCGTCCTCGCCCACACCGATCGGCACCCGCAGCCGCTCGGCCTGCGCCCGGGGCCGCCAGGTGCGCGAGACGTCGACCGAGGCCGCGTCGCCGAGGTTCAGCAGATCGGTGAACTCCAGGTTGGCGAGCAGCGGTTCGTCGTCGTCACCGCCGGAGGCCATCCGCAGCGGAGCGAGCTGGCGGGCGAGCGCCTCCGCGGCCTCGTACGAGAGCCGGTCCGGCGTTCCTTCGTAGACGAGGCCGTGGCCGGACTCGAGCTGCAGCCGCTCGCGGTCCACCGTGACGGAGAGCCCGCCGCGCGCGCCGTGATGCTCGCCGGGCACGACCTCGATGACCGTGACGCCCTGCAGTCCCTCGGGCGCTGCCAGCGGTGAAAGGGGCGGCAGCCCCTCGCCGTCGAGGACGACGACCAGATGCGGCTGGTCGAGCAGGGGAGCGCCGTTGACCTGGAAGCGCGGACGGCCGTCGAGCCGGCCGGCAAGCAACTCCTCCAGTTCCGAGGCCTCCGTGGTGATCATGCGGCGGCTGCCCGCCCCGTCCGGCGCACCTCCGGACTGCACATGCGGCAGCCACTTCGTCCACTCCCAGTGCGCGGCCGCGTCACGGCGCGCGGCGACCGCGATCAGCAGGTCGTCGGGGGAGTGCAGGGAGGCCAGCGAGCCGACGAGCGCGCGTACGGATCCGCGTACCGCATCCGCCTCACCACTGACCGTCACGTGGTAGAAGGCGCGCAGCGACACCGCCATCGGCAGCTCGTCCAGGGTGCTGTGCGTGTGCAGGAACTGCTGCATCGCACCCGCCGTCAGCGGCTCCAGCTCGTCGACCGGCGCCGTCTCGGGGGCGATCAGCGGGGTCGCGAGCTGCTGGGCACCGAGTCCGATGCGGACCTGGCCGAAGTCGGCGTCGCCCACGCGGCGTTCCCACACCCGGCTGCCCTCGGCGACAAGCGCCCACAGCTGCTCGGGAGCGGGGTGCAGATAGAACTGCGCGTCGCGCTGAAGGTGGGCCGTGCGCTGGACGGTGCGCCGCGTCTGCGCGAGATAGCGGAGGTAATCACGGCGCATGTCGGCCAGTTGCCCCTGCGTACCGCGACGGTAACGAACCAGCATCGCGATCGCCATGGCGATCGTGGACGCGATCATCACCATGCCCATGATCCGCATGATCGGATTCGGCGTCATGAAGAAGAAGACGACAGATCCGCCCATACCGAGCATCGGCAGGAGCTGCATCAGCGCACCCTCCTGCTGACCGCGCGGCAGCTCCGGAGGGGGCTGCAACTGCACCTGCTCACCAGGCACTTCGGTGGGCAGAGCGCGCGGTGGGCGCTTGACGACGATCTGGCTCACAGCTCACCAATTCCCTTGCCGGACGGAAATGTTCCTATCGGCGCCCCCGTGGCGACAAGGCCCGTCCGCGGGGGGTGATCCTACTTGCGTACCACGGGACGCACGGGCGGTAGGGTGTCGCGAGATACGGATGAGGTAAGCACCACGGAACGTCTTCCGGCAGTACGCAGCCGCGAACCAGCGCAAAATTCAGGGGCTTTACGGAACCTGCTGCGAAGGTCCGCATCCGCGCCGCTTGCCGGACACCTCACGAACTTCACGAGACGTCCACGCACCGGGCCGGACCCTGTGTCACGCGCCTCGCCGGACTTCACGTACAAGACAACGAGCTTCACGTACAAGGCACCGAGCTTCACGTGCAAGGCACCGAGCTTCACGCAGACGAGAACGAGCTTCACGCATACGAGGGGGAGCAGCAGTGAGTACGACCGTCCAAGCGCCGGCCTCGGGCGCGGCGGCCCGGCCCGGCCCCGGGACGCCGGCCGCCGGCGGCACCCGCTTCTGCCGTGGCACGGTCGTGGCCCCCGACAGCCGCGTCGACGTCGCCCTGCCCGATGACATCCCGGTCGCCGATCTCTACCCCGAGATCCTCCGGCTCTCCGGGCAGAGCCCGGCGCCCGGCGCCCCTGTCGGCTACCACCTGGTGCGCCGCGACGGCACGGTCCTCGACAGCGCGGGCTCGCTCGCGACCCAGCGCATCCTCGACGGCGAACTGCTCTCGCTGCGCCCCTTCGCCGACTCGCTGCCGCCGGCCGTCTTCGACGACGTCTCGGACGCGGTCGCCTCGGCCGTCGCCAAGGACCGCACGCTGTGGTCCGACGGCCTGATGCGCGGCGCCGGCCTCTTCGGCGGCTCGGTGCTCCTCGTCCTGCTCGCCTTCGTGCTGTGGACCTCCGGCATGGGCCACGACATGCACGGCCTGCCGGGGATCCTGGCCGCCGTCGCGGGCGTCCTGCTGCTTGCTCTGTCGTGCGTACGGGCCCGTGTGTACGACGACCGTGCCTCCGCGGTCGCCTTCGGCGTCGGTGCGCTGGCCAACGCCGCGGTCGCCGGTTCCGGACTGCTGCCCCCGGCCACCGGCCAGGGCGTCGGCAAGCTCCAGTTCCTGCTCGCCTGCGCGGCCGTCCTGCTCTTCTCCGTGATCCTGATGATCGTGACGCCGAGCGGCGACGGCCCCTTCGTGGCCTTCGTCTTCGCCTCCACGATCGGCCTCCTGATCACCTTCGTGGCGATCCTCACCGAGATCGAGCCGATCGAGGCCGCCGCGGCCTGCGCCCCGCTCGCCGTCGGCGTCCTCGCCTTCCTGCCCGGCCTCTCGGCCCGCTTCGCCCGGCTGCCCATCGGCTTCGAGCCGCCCCGTACGACGGTCGGCGACTACGGCAACGGCGACGACCGCACCCCCCAGGGCCCCGTCGACGGCGAGCGCATCGCGGCCCAGGCGCGGCGCGGCCACGAACTGCTCGTGGGCCTGGTCGGCGGCTGCGCGCTCGTCGCCGTGACCGCGGCCGGCGTGCTCGGCTTCTCGGACAACGTCTGGGGCCAGCTGCTCGCCTTCGCCACCGGCGTCGCGCTCCTGATGCGCGCCCACCTCTTCCGCTACACCGCCCAGGTCGGCTGCGCGCTCGCCGCGGGCCTCGCCGCCCTGGTGCTGCTCGGCCTCGGGCTCGCCCTGAACCCGCCGCTCGAGCTGTGGAAGGACGCGCTGCGCGGCGACGGTCTGGCGCTGGACATCCGCATGATCTGGCTCACGGCCGCGATCGCGCTCTGTGCCGCCCTGATCACGGCGATCGGCCTGATCGTGCCCAGCAAGGGCGTCACCCCGTTCTGGGGCCGTTTCCTGGAGATCGCCGAGTCCATGGTGCTGCTCACGCTGCTCCCGCTGTGCCTGGCGGTCTTCGACGTGTACCACTCGATCCGGGCGCTCACGTCCTGAATCGGGCGCTCACGTCCGGAATCCGGCCGCTGACGCCCTGATCCGCACCGAACTGCGGTAAGGCGCGCCACGCCCGGCTGGTACTCTGTGTAACGGCCGTTTGTGTACGCGCCTCCGGACAGCCCGCAAGGGATCTGGGAGCAGCGCCCATCGGTCCTCCGCCTCCGAGTCACGGAAGCTCCCCTGAGATCAAGACCAGGGGCACTCGTGGGCGCATCGAACACTCAAGAGGAGTACGCGTGCCGCTCGACGCCGCTACGAAGAAGCAGATCATGACCGACTTCGCTCAGAAGGAAGGCGACACCGGCTCCCCCGAGGTCCAGGTCGCCATGCTTTCGCGTCGTATCTCGGACCTGACCGAGCACCTCAAGACCCACAAGCACGACCACCACTCCCGTCGTGGTCTGCTGATCCTGGTCGGCCAGCGTCGCCGCCTCCTGCAGTACCTGGCCAAGAAGGACATCCAGCGCTTCCGCGCGCTGGTCGACCGCCTCGGCATCCGCCGCGGTGCGGCCGGCGGCGCCAAGTAAGACGTCACAAAGGGAGCGGTTCCCACTCTAAGGGGGCCGCTCCCTTTGCTGTACGTGCGCAGTGACACCGAGGCTTTGTAGTCTGGTGAGCGCAACGCAACCGAAAAAGCATCACCCAGCACCACTCTCATAGGAGAGGCGCCCCACAGCCGCCGGTCCTCGGTAGTGGCCCCCGGGGCCTCGTGAGCCTCACAGCAGGCGAGCAGGCAACCCCGGGTGCTTCGATCGAAGACCGGCCCGCATCCGAGGCGCGCTTCTCCGCCCGGTCCACCGCCACACGGCGGTCCGGACACCAGTCCCCCGCCATACGGGCGGTCCAGGACTAAAGACGCATACGTACGCAGACGAACGCGTACGACGAACGTAGGAGAAACCGCTAGTGGAGAACGAGACCCACTACGCCGAGGCCGTCATCGACAACGGCACCTTCGGCACCCGCACCATCCGCTTCGAGACGGGCCGCCTGGCCAAGCAGGCCGCCGGCTCCGCCGTCGCGTACCTGGACGACGACACCATGGTGCTGTCGGCCACCACCGCTTCCAAGCGGCCCAAGGACCAGCTCGACTTCTTCCCCCTCACGGTGGACGTCGAGGAGCGCCAGTACGCGGCCGGAAAGATCCCCGGATCCTTCTTCCGCCGCGAGGGCCGCCCCTCCGAGGACGCGATCCTCACCTGCCGTCTGATCGACCGGCCGCTGCGTCCTTCCTTCAAGAAGGGCCTGCGCAACGAGATCCAGATCGTCGAGACGATCATGGCGCTCAACCCCGACCACCTGTACGACGTGGTCGCGATCAACGCCGCCTCCTGCTCCACGATCCTGGCGGGCCTGCCCTTCTCCGGCCCGATCGGCGCCACCCGCGTCGCCCTGATCAAGGGCCAGTGGGTCGCGTTCCCGACGCACACCGAGCTCGAGGACGCCGTCTTCGACATGGTGGTCGCCGGTCGCGTCCTGGAGGACGGCGACGTCGCGATCATGATGGTCGAGGCCGAGGCCACCGAGAAGACCATCGAGCTCGTCAAGGGCGGCGCCCAGGCGCCGACCGAGGAGATCGTGGCCGCCGGCCTCGAGGCCGCGAAGCCCTTCATCAAGGTCCTCTGCAAGGCCCAGGCCGAGCTCGCGTCCAAGGCTGCCAAGCCGACCGGCGAGTTCCCGGTCTTCCTTGACTACCAGGACGACGTCCTGGAGGCCCTGACCGCGGCCGTCTCCACCGAGCTGGCGCAGGCGCTGACCATCGCCGGCAAGCAGGAGCGCGAGACCGAGCTCGACCGCATCAAGGAGATCGCCTCCGAGAAGCTGCTCCCGCAGTTCGAGGGCCGCGAGAAGGAGATCTCCGGTGCGTACCGCGCGCTGACCAAGAAGCTGGTCCGCGAGCGCATCATCAAGGACAAGGTCCGCATCGACGGCCGTGGCCTGACCGACATCCGTACGCTCGCGGCCGAGGTCGAGGCCATCCCGCGCGTGCACGGCTCGGCGCTGTTCGAGCGTGGCGAGACCCAGATCCTGGGCGTCACCACCCTGAACATGCTCCGGATGGAGCAGCAGCTGGACACCCTTTCCCCGGTGACCCGCAAGCGCTACATGCACAACTACAACTTCCCGCCCTACTCGGTCGGCGAGACCGGCCGCGTCGGTTCGCCGAAGCGCCGCGAGATCGGCCACGGCGCTCTCGCCGAGCGCGCCATCGTGCCGGTGCTGCCGACGCGCGAGGAGTTCCCCTACGCGATCCGTCAGGTGTCCGAGGCCCTCGGCTCCAACGGTTCGACGTCCATGGGCTCGGTCTGCGCCTCCACCATGTCGCTCCTGAACGCCGGTGTGCCGCTCAAGGCCGCCGTCGCCGGTATCGCCATGGGTCTGATCTCCCAGGAGATCGACGGCGACACGCACTACGTCGCCCTCACCGACATCCTCGGTGCGGAGGACGCCTTCGGCGACATGGACTTCAAGGTCGCCGGCACCAAGGAGTTCGTGACCGCGCTCCAGCTCGACACCAAGCTCGACGGCATCCCCGCCTCGGTCCTGGCCGCCGCGCTGAAGCAGGCCCGCGACGCGCGTCTGCACATCCTCGACGTGATGAACGAGGCGATCGACGTTCCGGACGAGATGTCCCCGAACGCGCCGCGCATCATCACGGTCAAGATCCCGGTGGACAAGATCGGTGAGGTCATCGGCCCCAAGGGCAAGATGATCAACCAGATCCAGGAGGACACCGGCGCCGACATCACGATCGAGGACGACGGCACCATCTACATCGGTGCCCAGCAGGGTTCGCAGGCCGAGGCCGCCCGCGCCACGATCAACGGCATCGCCAACCCGACCATGCCGGAGGTCGGCGAGCGCTACCTGGGCACCGTCGTGAAGACGACGACCTTCGGTGCGTTCGTGTCCCTGCTCCCGGGCAAGGACGGCCTGCTGCACATCTCGCAGATCCGCAAGCTCGCCGGTGGCAAGCGCGTGGAGAACGTCGAGGACGTGCTCGGTGTGGGCGCCAAGGTCCAGGTCGAGATCGCCGAGATCGACTCCCGCGGCAAGCTCTCCCTGATCCCCGTCATCGAGGGTGAAGAGGGCGGCGACGACAACGCTGCTGACAAGAAGGACGACGCCGACAAGTGACGTCCCGTAGCACCGCGGCGACGGCCCGTACCTCCTCGGAGGTGCGGGCC
>NZ_JAEIMH010000095.1:26205-28852 GCF_016464295.1 Streptomyces sp. N35
CCCAGCCCCGCGGGCGAGGGCCCCCCCCGTCGCCCGTACCCAAACGCTTCTCAAGGGCAGCAATGGCATCGGCACCGTCCGTCGCACCGTCCTCCCCGGCGGTCTGCGCGTGGTCACCGAGACCCTGCCCTCCGTACGCTCCGCGACCTTCGGCATCTGGGCCCACGTCGGTTCCCGCGACGAGACCCCGGCGCTGAACGGCGCGACGCACTACCTCGAGCACCTCCTGTTCAAGGGCACGAAGCAGCGCACCGCCCTGGACATCTCCGCCGCGATCGACGCGGTCGGCGGCGAGATGAACGCGTTCACGGCCAAGGAGTACACCTGCTATTACGCGCGGGTGCTCGACACCGATCTGCCGCTCGCGATCGACGTGGTGTGCGACATGCTCACCGGTTCGCTGATCGAGCAGGCCGACGTGGACGCCGAACGCAACGTGATCCTCGAAGAGATCGCGATGACCGAGGACGACGCCGGCGACTGCGTGCACGACCTGTTCGCGCACACGATGCTCGGCGACACCCCGCTCGGCCGGCCGGTCCTCGGTACCGTCGACACGATCAACGCCCTGGACGCGGGCCGGATCCGCCGCTTCTACAAGAAGCACTACGACCCGCGCCACTTGGTGGTCGCCGCGGCCGGAAACGTGGATCACAACAAGGTCGTACGCCAGGTCCGCGCCGCCTTCGAGAAGGCGGGCGCGCTCAAGGCGACCGACGCCACCCCGATCGCCCCGCGCGACGGCCGCCGCATCCTGCGCGCGTCCGGCAAGGTCGAGCTGATCGAGCGCAAGACCGAGCAGGCCCATGTAGTCCTCGGCATGCCGGGCCTGGCCCGCACCGACGAGCGGCGCTGGGCACTGAGCGTGCTCAACACCGCGCTCGGCGGCGGGATGTCCTCCCGCCTCTTCCAGGAGGTACGGGAGAAGCGCGGCCTCGCGTACACGGTCTACTCGTACACCTCGGGCTTCGCCGACTGCGGCCTGTTCGGTGTGTACGCGGGCTGCCGTCCCTCGCAGGTCCACGACGTCCTGAAGATCTGCCGAGACGAACTCGACCAGGTAGCCGCGCACGGTCTGAGCGACGAGGAGATCGGCCGCGCCATCGGCCAGCTCTCCGGCTCCACCGTCCTCGGCCTCGAGGACACCGGGGCGCTCATGAACCGGATCGGCAAGAGTGAGCTCTGCTGGGGCGAGCACATGTCGGTCGACGACATGCTGGCCCGGATAGCTGCGGTCACCCCCGACGACGTACGGGAAGTGGCCCGCGAGATCCTGGGGCAGCGGCCCTCGCTGTCGGTGATCGGCCCGCTGAAGAACCGCCAGGCGGCGCGCTTGAGCGAAGCGGTCGCGTAAGACCGCTGTCGTCGCCCAACTCCCGTAAGGAATCAAGCAAATGAGCAAGCTGCGTGTGGCGGTCCTCGGCGCGAAGGGCCGGATCGGCTCCGAGGCCGTACGCGCCGTCGAGGCCGCCGCGGACATGGAGCTCGTGGCGGCGCTCGACCGCGACGACACGATCGATGTGCTCGCCGGTACGGGTGCCCAGGTCGCCATCGACCTGACGCACCCCGACGCGGTGCTGGGCAACCTCGAGTACTGCGCGGGTCACGGCATCCACGCCGTGGTGGGCACCACCGGCTGGACCGACGAGCGTCTCGCGCAGGTGCAGGACTGGCTGGCGAAGTCCCCGTCGACCGGTTTCCTGATCGCGCCGAACTTCTCCATCGGCGCGGTCCTGACCATGCAGTTCGCCCAGCAGGCGGCCCGCTTCTTCGAGTCGGTCGAGGTCATCGAGCTGCACCACCCGAACAAGGCGGACGCCCCTTCGGGTACGGCGCACCGCACCGCCCAACTGATCGCGGCGGCCCGGGAGAAGGCAGGCTGCCCCGCGCAGCCCGACGCCACTTCCACGGCTCTCGACGGTGCCCGCGGCGCGGACGTCGACGGTGTGCCCGTCCACTCCGTACGCCTTCGGGGTCTCCTGGCGCACCAGGAGGTGCTGCTCGGCGGTGAGGGCGAGACGCTCACGATCCGCCACGACTCGCTGCACCACAAGTCGTTCATGCCGGGCATCCTGCTCGGCGTGCGCCGCGTGGTGGACACTCCGGGCCTGACCTTCGGCCTTGAGCACTTCCTGGACCTGGGCAACTGACGAGCCGATGCGCGCAAAGCTCACCTACTTCGCCCTGGCAGCCGCCCTGGTCGCGTATTTCGTCCTGGTCGGCAGCCGCGGTGTCCTGCTCATAGAGCAGGGCACCGTGCTCACCGTGACGTTCGGCGTCGCGGTGCTGATCCTGCCGCTCATCGGACTGTGGTTCCTCTGGAAGACGACCCAATTCGCCCGCAAGGCGGGGAAGTTGGCCGCCGAGCTGGAAGCCGAGGGCGGGCTTCCGGTGGATGAGCTCAAGCGGCTGCCCAGCGGCCGTATCGACCGCGATTCGGCCGACGAGGTCTTCGCCCGCCGCCGCGCCGAGACGGAGGACGCGCCGAACGACTGGCGCTGCTGGTTCCGCCTCGCGGTCGCCTATCACGACGCACGGGACACCCCCCGCGCCCGCAAGGCGATGCAGCGGGCGATCGCACTGCGTGAGCGCAACCCGGTCTGAACCGGACCCCTATGACAGAACCCCGCCCGGCTTCGCGCCGGGC
>NZ_JAEIMH010000095.1:28862-33314 GCF_016464295.1 Streptomyces sp. N35
CGGCCCCCCCCCCCCCCTCCAGCCAGCCCCCCCCCCCGCGCGAGGGGGGGTGCGGGTTCTGTCATATGCCATGAACCAGCGGCGTATCCGCTGGATCAGCGAGCCGGCTGGTACTCGTAGGCCCAGGCCTCGATGGTGTCCGCGGCGCGGTCGAAGGCCTCCGGCCGCCCCAGGAAGTCCCCGTTGTGCGAGGTCATCAGCGGATCCGTGAGCGGCTTGCCCTGACCCGGTACGAGGACGACCGCCTGACCCTGCACGGTGCGCGGAAGACCGAGCCAGCGCACCGGCTGCTGCGTGGTCCGCACCGAGGCCACGCCGCTCCACGGCACGGTCCTGGTCAGGAAGAACCCGACCCGGCGTACGCCCCGCGCGCTCACCCAGGTGCCGACCCGCAGCAGGCGCAGCGAGGCGGCGATCACCACCAGCGCACCGAGTGCGCAGGCGGCTCCGGCGGAGGGTGCGTCCGCGAGGGCGATGATCATCGCGGCGAGCAGCATGTACGAGGCCAGGAGCAGCAGCAGGGCCGCGGCACCGACGCGCCACGGACCGGGCCGGTACGGCCGGCGCCACTGGTCGCGGTCGTCGAAGGGCAGCGCGATGTCGTCCGCCTGGTCGAATGCGCGGTCGGCTGTAAGGAAGGCTAGGGGCACGACGTAATCCTCACTGGGGCCCGCTCGAAGGTGTGCTCGGTGAGGCTACCCAGGCATTCCATGAGCGACCAGTCCCGGGGGTCCGAGCGGAGTCCGCGCCGCGCCGTTCAGGCTACGGACCACCTGCGGCGGTCTCCGATGTTCTTCGCTGAAATTTCCGATTTCGCGGCACCTTTGTGCGGTTCTACGCGTCTGTATGGGTACGAGACACCAGCAGTCACGAGTGAACCAAGGAGAAGCGCCCACCATGTTCCGTCGGCGAGAGCCCGTCCCGTTCGCCTTCATCGCCGAAGCCGACAAGTACCGAAGCAATGTGACCCCGCCCCCCAAGGAGCGCGCCACCGCCGGTCAGATAGCCGGCCGCACGCTCGTCGGTCTCACCGTCGTCGCCGGTCTGGTGGGTGCCCTGCTCTTCGGGATGCCCGCCCTCTCGCCGGACTCCTCCCCGGCGCAGACCCAGCATTCCGAGGCCTCCGACCGCTGAAGCGGCGTCATGGAGGACGGAGTTGCCCGTTCGGTCCTGCCGGTCGCTTCTTTCTCCGCTCAGGCGCGAGGCGTTGAACAAGAACGGCCGCCTCGCTCCGTAACGGTGAGTAAGCGGCTTCAGGGCGGTCTCCCCGAACCTCCTTGCGAAGTGTCCGTATTGCGGCATTTCGAGAAGTTCATCTAGCCTGATCAAACGGACCCGGCACTGCTTGAACCCCCGAGCAGGCAGTGCCGGGCTCCTTTTGTCACGCCCCGTCACGACCGGCGCCTCCCCCGAGGGGCGACCACGCACTGAGCAGCGAGTAGCGTGTTACCCATGGCTCCGATCTCGACTCCGCAGACCCCCTTCGGGCGGGTCCTCACCGCCATGGTCACGCCACTGACGGCGGATGGCGCTCTCGACCTCGACGGCGCGCAGCGACTGGCCGCCCATCTGGTGGACGCAGGCAACGACGGCCTGATCATCAATGGCACCACCGGCGAGTCCCCGACCACCAGCAATGCGGAGAAAGCCGATCTCGTACGAGCCGTACTGGAGGCGGTCGGTGACCGCGCCCACATCGTGGCGGGCGTCGGCACCAACGACACGCGCCACAGCATCGAGCTGGCCCGGGACGCCGAAAAGGCAGGCGCACACGGCCTGTTGACGGTCACGCCGTACTACAACAAGCCGCCGCAGGAAGGCCTCTTGAGGCACTTCACGGCGATCGCGGACAGCACCGAGCTGCCGGTGATGCTCTACGACATCCCCGGCCGCAGCGGCGTCCCGATCTCCACCGAGACGATCGTCCGCCTCGCCGAGCACCCGCGGATCGTCGCCAACAAGGACGCCAAGGGCGACCTCGGCCGCGCCAGCTGGGCCATCACCCGCTCAGGCCTGGCCTGGTACTCCGGCGACGACATGCTCAACCTTCCGCTGCTCTCGGTCGGGGCCGTCGGCTTCGTCTCGGTCGTCAGCCATGTCGTCACTCCCGAGCTGCGCGCCATGCTCGAGGCGTACAACTCCGGCGATGTCCGCAAGGCCACCGAGATCCACCAGAAGCTGCTGCCCGTCTTCACCGGCATGTTCCGTACGCAGGGCGTCATCACCACCAAGGCCGCGCTGACCCTCCAGGGTCTGCCCGCCGGACCGCTGCGCCTGCCGCTCGTGGAGCTCTCCGCCCAGGAGACCGAACAGCTCAAGATCGATCTCGCCGCCGGCGGGGTACACCTCTGATCACAGACTTCACAACTGAATACGACGCACAACCGAACACGTACGCACCAACTGAACGCGACAACTGCATCGCACGAACGTCATGCGCGCCACGTGCCTTCAAGGAGGACGTGGCGCGCATGGGTAGGAGAGTCTTTTGAGTCATCCGCATCCCGAGCTCGGTTCCCCGCCGAAGCTTCCCGAAGGTGGCCTGCGCGTCACCCCGCTCGGCGGCCTGGGCGAAATCGGCCGCAACATGACGGTCTTCGAGTTCAACGGCCGTCTGCTCATCGTCGACTGCGGCGTGCTCTTCCCCGAGGAGGAGCAGCCCGGAATCGACCTGATCCTGCCGGACTTCAGCAGCATCAGGGACCGCCTCGACGACATCGAGGGCATCGTGCTCACGCACGGGCACGAGGACCACATCGGTGCCGTCCCCTATCTCCTGCGCGAGAAGGCGGACATCCCCCTGATCGGCTCCAAGCTCACCCTCGCGCTGATCGAGGCGAAGCTCCAGGAGCACCGCATCCGCCCGTACACCCTCGAGGTCAAGGAGGGGCACCGCGAGCGGATCGGCCCCTTCGACTGCGAGTTCGTGGCGGTCAACCACTCCATCCCGGACGCCCTTGCCGTCGCCATCCGCACCCCCGCGGGCATGGTCGTGCACACCGGCGACTTCAAGATGGACCAGCTGCCGCTCGACGGCCGCCTCACGGACCTGCACGCGTTCGCGCGCCTGAGCGAGGAGGGCATCGACCTCCTCCTCTCGGACTCGACGAACGCCGAGGTCCCGGGCTTCGTCCCGCCGGAGCGCGACATCTCCAATGTCGTACGGTCCGTCTTCGCCGGAGCGCAGAAGCGCATCATCGTGGCGAGCTTCGCGAGCCATGTGCACCGCATCCAGCAGGTCCTGGACGCCGCCCACGAATACGGCCGCAAGGTCGCCTTCGTCGGCCGCTCGATGGTCCGCAACATGGGCATCGCCCGTGACCTGGGCTATCTCCGCGTCCCCGGCGGACTCGTCGTGGACGTCAAGACACTCGACGATCTGCCCGACCACGAGGTCGTTCTTGTCTGTACGGGTTCACAGGGCGAGCCGATGGCCGCCCTGTCCCGGATGGCGAACCGCGACCACCAGATCCGGATCGTCCAGGGCGACACCGTGATCCTGGCGTCGTCCCTGATCCCCGGTAACGAGAACGCGGTCTACCGCGTGATCAACGGCCTGACCCGCTGGGGCGCCAACGTCGTCCACAAGGGCAACGCCAAGGTGCACGTCTCGGGCCACGCCTCGGCCGGCGAGCTCCTGTACTTCTACAACATCTGCAGGCCGCGCAACCTGATGCCGGTGCACGGCGAATGGCGCCATCTGCGCGCCAACGCCGAACTCGGCGCCATGACCGGCGTCCCGCAGGACCGGATCGTCATCGCCGAGGACGGCGTGGTCGTCGACCTGGTCGAGGGCAAGGCCAAGATCGTCGGCAAGGTCCAGGCCGGTTACGTGTACGTGGACGGCCTCTCGGTCGGCGACGTCACCGAGACCTCGCTCAAGGACCGGCGCATCCTCGGGGACGAGGGCATCATCTCGGTCTTCGTGGTGGTCGACTCGTCCTCCGGAAAGATCACCGGCGGTCCGCATATCCAGGCCCGCGGCTCCGGTATCGAGGACTCGGCGTTCAGCGCCGTGGTCCCGAAGATCAACGAAGTACTGGAGAAGTCGGCCCAGGACGGCGTCGTCGAACCCCACCAGCTGCAGCAGCTCATCCGCCGCACGCTGGGCAAGTGGGTCTCCGACAACTACCGCCGACGCCCGATGATCTTGCCCGTGGTCGTCGAGGTCTGACGCCTCTGAGCTGGGCAAACGCAGCACAACAAGGAGCGGGTGGAAATTCCGACTCAGAATCTCTGATAAAGTCGGGTCTCGCCGGAAAGGGAAACCGCCGAAAAGCGGAAACCCAGGAAAGCGAATCCCAGTCCGACTGGGAATCGGGCCCGAAAGAGTCTGATAGAGTCGGAAACACCGAAGGGAAGCCCGGAGGAAAGCCCGAGAGGGTGAGTACAAAGGAAGCGTCCGTTCCTTGAGAACTCAACAGCGTGCCAAAAGTCAACGCCAGATTGACA
>NZ_JAEIMH010000096.1:0-16837 GCF_016464295.1 Streptomyces sp. N35
GTGGCGCCGCCCGGCCCGGCGGGCGGCCCGCGCCCCTCCCTGGGCAGGGGCGGGGGCCCGGGGGTGCCGGCCGGCGCGCAGCTCCGCGTAGGCGAGCTGCTCCAGGGCCCTGGGCACCGCGGTGACCTGCCCGCGGGCCCGCGCCGCGGCCAGCGCGCGGCTGCCGAGACGGCACGCGGCGGTGAGGTCGCCCACGACGAGGGCGGCGGCTCCGGCGCACAGCAGCAGCTCGGCCTCGTCCGCCTCTCCTGCGGCGTCGACCACTTGTCGCAGGGTGCCGCGGCCTGCCTCGAACCCCCGTGCGTCGCCGCTGAGTACGGCGCCCATCCCCCGCAGATACGTCCCGAGCGCGCCGTCGAGCCCGAAGGCCCGCCCCACGGCTCCCGCCTCCGCGTCACCGCCGGCACCCGCTCGGCCCACGGCCCTCGGCTCCGCGCCATCGCCGGCGTCCGCTCGCCCCACGGCCCTCGGCTCCGCGTCACCGCCGGCACCCGCTTGCCCCACGGCCCTCGGCTCTCCGGAGCCGCTCACGCCCGCCCGGCCCACGGCCGACTCTCCGGAACCGCTCACACCCGCGCGCCCCACGGCCCTCGGCTCTGCGGAGCCGCTCGCACCCGCTCGCCCCACGTCGCCGAGCCCGCCCTCACGGTCCGTGCCCGCCGCGCGCGCGTCCGTGATCAGGGGGGCCAGGGCTTCCCGGTACGCGGCGGCGTCGCCCATCGCCCAGGACGCCTCGGCGGCGGCCAGGTGTGCGCGCAGCGCCTGGGCCGGGTCTCGGTCCGCGAGCCGGCGGGCGGCGAGCAGCAGGGAGGCCCGCGCGTCGGCGATCGGCCCGTCGCCCAACTCCACAAGACCATGCACCAGTTCGACCTGACCGGTCACCCTGTCGGGCAACTCGAGCCGCCGTACCGGAGCGAGCAACCGCGCCGCCCGGTCCGGCCGCCCTTCGAGCCGGGCCCGCTCGGCGGCGTCCACGAGCCGGAGGGCCTGAGCGGTACGGGGGTCGACGAGCAGGGCTTCCGCCACCGGGGGCAGGGCCCCTGCCGCGTCCGGCCGCAGGGCCGTTGCCGGGCTTGGAGATCCGGCTGCACGGAGCTCGAACTCCGTTGCCGGGCCCGGAGAGCCGACTGCACCAGGCGCGAACTCCGTTGCCTGACACGGAGCACCGACCGCACCGGGCGCAACCTCCGCTGCCCGGGAAGGAGAGCCGGCCACACCGGGCGCGAACTCCGCTGCCCGGGACGGCGGGTCGGCCTCACCAAGCCGGACTTCCCCCGTCCTGTACGGACGCCGGACATCCGTGCGGCCCTTGGCGCCCGCCTCACCCCTCGGATCAAGCCCCGCCGCCAGTTCCCGCAGGACCAGCGGACTGCCGCCCGCCGCCTGCAGAAGCCCCTCTCGCACGTCCGCCCGCACAAGCCCGTCACGCACATCCGCCCGCACAAGCCCCTCACGCACATCCGCCCGCACAAGCCCCTCACGCACATCCGCCGGCACAGGCCGGTCCGTGAGGAGCCGTTCCAGAAGTGCGTTCGCCGCCGCATCGTCCAGCGGGGCGAGTCGCAGGACCGGCAGGTCCTCGGACAGGCCCGCGGCACGGTGGGCGGCGACGGACAGGATCAGCGCGACGGGGGCCGGCTCGGCGGCCAGCCCCCGGGCCACGGTATGCAGCGCGGTCCGAGGGGAGTCGGGCCACAGGTGCAGGTCGTCCACACACACCAGGAGCGGCCGCGGCCGGGCGGCCGACAGGGGCGCCGACCGCAGCCCGCCGGCCGGGTGGCCTGCGTAGGGGTGCCCGAGCACACCGCCGCGGAGGGCCCGCGGCGGGACGGCGGGCGCATAGCACGCCGTCCCGCCCGTGAACGTGCCGGCGAGGTGCCGCAGCAGCGCCGTACGCCCGAGGCCGGGGTCGCCGGTGACCACCAACGACCCGCCCCGACCGGCCTCGAGCTGCGCCAACAGACTCCCGCACCAGGCCAGTTCACGGTCCCGGCCGTACAGCCGGGCCCCTGGATCCGCCCATTCCGCTCCGGTCACGCATCGCACGCTACTGCCGCGTAACCACGTGCGGAACCCCGGACGCAATCCCGCGGCAATGCGACCGGAACCCGGCCGCCACCCCGCCCGGAACCCCCCCCCGGGGCAGCCCCCGGGCGGGCCGGTGGCCCCGGGCTCCCCCCTCGTCGAGCTCGGCCGTGGCAGCGGGCACAGGAACTGCTCGTAGCGGGTGTCGTTGTCGATGAACCGCTTCAGCCAGGAAATGCTGTACTTCGCGATGGTCGTGTTCGAGCTGTTGGGCGTGAAGTGTGTCGCCCCGTTGAGCTCCAGATACGCCTTGTCGAGGCTGCTCGGCAGGCTCTGGTAGAACGGCTCGGAGTGCGAGGACACCGGCGCCACGCTGTCACCGTCCGCGCCCACGACGAGTGTGGGGGTGCGCAGTTCGGGCCAGGTCTTGTCGGTGTTCCAGCCGGTGAGCGGTATCGCCGCCTGGAGCGAGGGCCGGCTCTTGGCGGCCTCGAGGGTGCCGCCGCCGCCCATGGAGTGACCCATGACGCCGAGGCGGGTGGCGTCGACCCGGCCGCGCACGGTGCTGCGCTGGGTCAAGTGGTCGAGCGCGGCGAGGAGTTGACGGCCCCGGCTGTCGGGCTGGTCGAGCGTGGTGAGGGTGTCGATGGTGAACACCACGAAGCCCTGCGAGGCCAGACGCGGTCCGAGCCAGGCGATGGAGGACTCGTACGCGGTGAAGCCGGGCGAGATGACCACCGCGCCGAAGGTGCCGTCGCTCGTGGTGGTCGGGTAGTAGATGGTGCCGCCGCCGAACCCTGAGGCGCTCAGGGAGGAGACCGAGGTCTGGGACACGGAGTACGGGCCGCGCGAGGCCTCGATGCTGGACTGGGTGGGCGCAGGACCGCGCTCGTAGGGGTTGTCCGCGCCATGGGCGGTGACGGACCCCGAGGTCATCAGCGCGCCGACGGCCATGAGCGCGGCGAGTCCGGCGCGGACCGCGCGGGTCCGGCCCTTGTTCCGTCCGGCGGTGGGGGTGCGGCTCTCTTCGGTGAACTGCTGCACGACGAAGGGTTCCTCTCGCTGGAACAGTGAGTGACAGGCGCCACTGTCAGGGCGGAACCGGAATCCGTGCATCGGCGAAATCACCAGTGCCGGCACGGAGGGTCACCCGTGGCGGCACCCCGGGTCACCCGGCCGAACTCGCCCCCGCCACCGGCACGTTCCCCTCGCACGCGCCGTCCGTCCGCGCCGAGGCAGCCGGCTTGGCCCCCGGCAGTTCCGCCGTACGCAGCGACCGCGATACGAGTCCGATCACCGAGCCGACCACGATCAGACAGGCACTCGCCACGAACACCGGCCGCGAGCCCCAGATCCCGATCGCGGCGCCGGTGACCGGATAGCAGAGGGGTGCGAGCCCCAGCGCGAGGAGCATGTGGACGGAGGTGACGCGCCCGATGTACGCGGGGTCGGACTGGGTCTGCAGAAGCGCCCCGCTCAGCGCGCCGCCCGTCCCCGCGAGCAGCCCGACGAACAGACCGGCCACGGCCGCCGACGCCACCGAAGGCGCGAAGGCGATCGCCGCCAGCGCCACCGCTGCGCCGATCTCCGCGCAGGCCCGCACCAGCCCCGCACGCGGCAGCCGTCCGCGCACCGCGAGCAACAGCGAGGCGGCGCCCGCGCCGACCCCGAAGCCCGCGATGGTCAGCCCCATCCCCGAGGCGCCCCAGCCCCGTTCGTCCGCGAGCAGCACGAGGCCGATGTTGGCGGGGCCGGAGAAGCCGAGCTCGGTCACACCCATCGCGACGATGAGCGGCAGCAGCACCTTGTGCCGGCGGATGTAGCGCAGTCCGGCACGCAACTGCCCGGATTCCGGCCGCCCGTCCCCCGCCTTTTGGTCGGGCGCCAACTCCCTTACCCGTACGGCGAGAAGCAGCACCAGGGATACGGCGAACAGCGCGGCCGCCACCGCGAACGCCGCCGCCGAGCCGCCGGCCGCGACCGCGAACCCGCCCACAGGACCGCCGGTGACCAGGGCGATCCTGGCGGCGAGGCCGCGCAGGCCCTGGACGCGGGCGAGTTGGGACGGTCCGGTGATACGCGGGGGAAGCGCGCCGACCGCCGGCATGAAGACCGCGTCGACGGCGCCGAAGACCAGGGCGATCACCGCGAGGAACCAGATCCCCGGCTGCGCGGCGACAAGGACACCGGCCGCGACGAGGATCACGGCGAAGCGCACGGCATCCGAGCCGATGACGACGCGGCGCGGCCCGAACCGGTCGGCGATCACACCTCCGTACAGCATCAGAAGGGCACGCGGCACGGCGCTGATCGCGAGGACGAGCCCCGCCTGCCCCGCGCTGCCGGTGCGGGCTGCGGCCCACGACAGGGCGATGAAGTAGACGGCGTCGCCGATCATCGAGGAGCCGTAGGCACCGAGCCAGCGCAGGACGTTGGGGTCGCGGTGGGCAGGGCGGTCCACGGCCTGGGCTATGCCACCCGTCGGGGCGCTCGCCGGGGCGCTCACGGGCGGAAGGGGAAGCCGTAGAGGTGGACCGCGATCTGCTCACGGCCCTCGGTCTCGCCCGCCGCCTCGGCCGCGCGGCCGGCCTCGTCGTACTTGCGCAGTACCGCGTCCAACTCCTTGCTCAGCGAGGCGAGTTCGGGCGCGGTCAGCCGGGGCAGGTACTCCGAGTCGAAGGCCGCCTTACGCCACTCGGCACCCCAAGCGGCCTTCTCGTCGACATAGCGCGCGTACAGCTCGGCACGCTGATCCCGGAAGAGCCGCGTGACCGAGCGGTGGGCGGCGGCCTTGCCGGGCTCGTCGATGAAGTCCTCGTCGCTGATGGTCAGCGACTGCGCGGCCGGCTTCCACCAGCGCTCACGCCCGTCGCTCCCCTGCCCCTCGGCCTCCTCGATCAGGCCGTGCTTGGCGAGCGTACGCAGGTGATAGCTGACCAGCGACACCGCCTCGTCCACGGTCTGCGCGAGCTGCGAGGCCGTCGCGGTGCGCGCGGCATAGACCGCGCGGAACAGCTTCATGCGCAACGGGTGGCCGAGCGCCTTGAGCGTCTCGACGTCCGTGATCTGCCGCGCCTTCTTCTCTGCCATGCCCCCAAGGTAGATAGGAAAGAAAAGTTGCACAACTAATTTTGCGCAACTTTCCTTTCCTATCTACCTTGGGCGGGTGCGGTCCATGCCCTGCTCCGGGAGGACTCAGCGCTTGTCGGGGAGCTCCGCGTGCCAGACAGCACGGGCGGCCAGCGGCAGCAGGGCGGCCGCCATGCTGACCGCGCCGCCCACGACGAACAGCGGCTGCGCGCCCCACACCCCGGCCGCCCAGCCGCCCACCGGGAAGAACAGCGGCGTCAGGCCCACCGCCGTGAAGGCCATCACCGAGGAGACCCGGCCCAGATAGCCGGGCTCGGTGTTGGCCTGGATCAGCGTCGAGGAGAGGCCGCCGCATATCCCGCTCACCAGACCCGCGAGCAGCGCCACGGCCGCGGCACCGGCGACGGTCGGCAGCAGCCCGATGGCGCCGATCGCGACGGATGCCACCGCGAGGGTGACCGTCGCCCAGAGGCCGGCCCGGGGGAACCGTCCGGCGACGGCGAGCCCGAGCGTGCTGATCCCCGCGCCGAGCGCCATCGTCCCCAGGATGAGGCCGACTCCGGCAGGGCTCCAGCCGCGCTCCTCACCGAGCAGCACGATGCCCACGGTGAGCGGCGGGGAGATGCCGATCTGGCTGATGGCGCCGGACACGACCAGCGGGCCGACCACGGGATGCCGGCGGACGTAACGGAGCCCGTCCCTCAACTCCCGCCAGGCCGAGGTGCGTTGCGCCCCCGTGGCCGCCGCGTCGTCGGGCAGCACCGGTGCGATCCGTACGGCGATCAGCAGCGCGAGCGACAGGGCGAACAGCACACCCGCCGCCGCGAACGCCGCCTCGGGACCGCCCACGCCGAGCGCGAACCCGGCCGTCGGCGGCCCGGCCAGCCTGCCCATGCGGTCCACGAAGGCCTTGAAGCCGAGCAGCCGCATCAGCTCGCCGCGCGAGGTGATGCGCGTGGGCAGCGCCCCGACCGCGGGCATGAACAGGGCGTCCACGACACCGAAGACCAGCGCGAGCACCACGAGGAGCCAGAGCCCGGGGGTGGCCAGCCACAGGGCGGCGGCCGCGGCGAGGATCAGGAGCGACCGGGCGGCGTCCGAGCCGATGACGACCTTGCGCGGCCCGAACCGGTCGGCGACCACTCCCCCGCCGAGCATCAGCAGCGCTCGCGGCACGGCACCGACGGCCATCACCACGCCCACCTGCGCGGGCCCGGCGACTTGGGCGGCGGCCCAGCCGAGGGCCAGAAAGTACACGCTGTCGCCGACCATGGAGGCGGCGTACGCGCTGAGCCAGCGCAGGACGTTGCCGTCGCGGTGGACGGGGAGAGGCGCGGACGGTTCGGTTGCGGAGGATTCGGTTGCGGAGGATCCGGGCGATTTCGCGTGCGAGGGCGCGTCAGCATTCACGAACGGCGATGATCTCGCCCGACTGCCGTACGGGGCAAGCGATTTCCGTACGGTGAGAGGTGGCGGCCGGCAGCCCCGCGCAACCGCCCGCGCTGCGCTCCCGAACACCCTCAGTGCCACTTGGCCGGTCGGGCGTACACCGCCCCCGAGACCGCGTCCTTGACGAGCGGCGGAAGCTGGCAGGCGCGCAGCGCCGACTCGTTGATGTTGAAGTAGCCGACCGTGCTGAAGTGCCGGCTGGGCCGCATATGGCCCGGCGGCAGAGCCATATAGATCGCACGCGCCGGATCAAGGCGCTGCGCGGCCTCGATGGCCGGCACCAGATCCGTGTCGGCCGAGACGATCAGGGCCACGTCCGAGGCCCGCAGGGCGCTGTCCTCCACGAGCCGGGCACCGATCGCGACATCGGTCGCCTTCTCCTCGTACGTCCGATGGCTGACCGGCGGTGTGCAGGCGCACGTCAGGGGTCCGCGGCAGGTCTTGCAGCGCAGCCGCTTCGCGGCGAACCGGCCGAGCACCGTCTCGACCTCTGCCGGACTGTGCGCGGCCAGCGCGTCCAGGTAGACCGACTGGTTCGCGGCCGCCGCGGGCTCTCCCCGTACGGGCGCCGTGAAGTAGCGGACGCCGACCAGCGAGTCCTGCGGCCGCACCCTTCTGACCAGCGCCGCAAGGTCCAGCCAGTAGTAGCGGTGGCCGTACTTCGCACGCATTCCGTAGTAGAGGTTGAATCCGTCGACGTAGGCGATGACGGTGCTCACGAGCTTCTCCCGGCCGAAGGGCTGGCTGCTAGTCTGGATGTACGAGTTCGGCGCAAGCCGACAGGAACGGCCCCGGCGACGGGGCCGTTTTTTTGCGTCGGCTGCCGGTGGACTACGCGGCGGGCTCCCCCGCGGGCTCTTCGGATGCGGACGTCGGCTCCGGCTGATGCCGCACCCTGCGGTACGCCGTGGTGTCCTCGTGGGAGAGCGCCGCGTGGACGGCGTACGCGGACTGCTTGGGGCCGTTGATCGTGTAGTTGCCCTTGGGGGTCTGGGTCAGCACCGTGCCGAGCCAGTGGTCGCCCTTGCGCCAGTCGATCTGCGCGAGGCTCGCGATCAGTGCGTCGCGGCGGCCGGACCGCTCCTCGGCAGGGGCGTCGAGCAGGCTCTGGCCGAGCGCGCCGACTGCGGCGAGCACCGTACCCGTGCCGGCCACACAGGTCTCCCGGTCCGTCAGTTCGGCACCGAAGGCCTCCGTGTACGCCGTGAGCCACTCTCTGGCCACCGTCTCCAGCTCGTCCAGGGCGACCTTGTCGACGGGGGCCGGCTTGGCCCCGTACTGCACTCCCGCGATGCCGTGCACCATGTTGACGACGACCTGCCGCAGATCCTGCACCTTGATGACCTTGAGGCTGTTCTTCTTGATCTGCCGGGAGATCCGCTCCACCTTGCCGCGGAAGAACGGCACGTCCTCGGAGAGCCTGCCGACGATGCCCATCAGCGGATCGGTGGTGTCCATCGCGAGGGCGATGGTGGTGTTCACCTTCACGCCGAGGACGTTGAGGTCGTAGAAGAACTTGCGGGCCTCCAGGGCCGGCCGTGCGTCATGCACGACAGCGCTCAACTGCGCCGCGGCATGGCGCTCCTTGACCTCCTGCGGAAGTGTCGGGTCCTGCTGGAGGTGGTAGTGGCTCGCCAGCTGCGTCTCACCGTCGATGGCGATCAGGTTCAGGCCGTGCGGCACGCACAGGAAATGCTGGACGACACCGTCCTGGTCCGGGAACTGGTGGATGGACAGCTCCCGTTCGGTCCACAGGTGCATGGGGGGCAGCACGCCGACCTGCTCCCCCGTCACATGCCGCAGGATGTACTCCGCGTAGCTGGGGATATTGGACTTCTTGCCGTGCTCGATGCCCCGCTGGACCTCCGCGTGCAGCTCGACGTCCTCCTCCGTGACGTCGCTGGGGCGCAGCCGCGCGTTCCCCGGCTGGAGGGCCACCGGGTCATGGGTGACGACGCGCAGCTGCTTGAACTGCACCTGGATGTGTGTGGTCCGGCCGTCCACCGGCATACAGCGGATGAACTGCCCCGCCGAGGGATCGAACGCACCCGTACCGGTCTTCGCCACAGCCCCCACCCAACTCCCTGGCCACATTGCCTACTTGGACCAGGTTAGGGCTCAACTCAAGGTTGCCGCAGGTTTTTTCTCGAGAAGGACTCGAAGCGGCTTGAGAAGACTCGGCGTGCCGAACTCCGTCTCCGGTGCTCAGCGCACCACGTGCCCGGCGTCGCGCAGCGCCGACTTCACCTCGCCGATCCGCAGATCGCCGAAGTGGAAGACGGACGCGGCCAGGACCGCGTCGGCGCCCGCCGCCACCGCCGGGGCGAAGTGCTCCAGCCTGCCGGCGCCGCCCGAGGCGATCACGGGCACGGTGACGTGCTTGCGTACGGCCTCGATCATCTCGATGTCGTAGCCGTCCTTGGTGCCGTCCGCGTCCATCGAGTTGAGCAGGATCTCGCCCGCGCCCAACTCGGCCGCCTGGTGGGCCCATTCGACGGCGTCGATGCCCGCGGACTTGCGGCCGCCGTGGGTGGTGACCTCGAAGGAGCCGGACTCGGTGCGACGGGCGTCGACCGAGAGGACGAGGACCTGGCGGCCGAAGCGCTCGGCGATCTCACGGATCAGGTCGGGGCGCGCGATGGCGGCCGTGTTCACGCCCACCTTGTCCGCGCCGGCCCGCAGCAGCTTGTCGACGTCCTCGGCGGTGCGCACGCCGCCGCCGACCGTGAGCGGGATGAAGACCTGCTCGGCGGTGCGGCGGACCACGTCGTAGGTGGTCTCGCGGTTGCCCGACGAGGCCGTGATGTCGAGGAAGGTCAGCTCGTCGGCGCCCTCGGCGTCGTACACCTTGGCCATCTCGACGGGGTCGCCCGCGTCGCGCAGGTTCTGGAAGTTGACGCCCTTGACGACCCGGCCGTTGTCGACGTCCAGGCAGGGGATCACACGGACGGAGAGCGTCATACGGACACCGCCGCGAGGGCCTCTTCCAGCGTGAACTGCTTGGCGTAGAGCGCCTTGCCCACGATCGAGCCCTCGACGCCCAGCGGGACGAGCGAGGCGATCGCGCGCAGGTCGTCGAGCGACGAGACGCCGCCCGAGGCGACGACGGGGCGGTCGGTCGCCGCGCAGACATTGCGCAGGAGTTCCAGGTTGGGGCCCTGCAGCGTGCCGTCCTTGGCGATGTCGGTGACGACATAGCGGGCGCAGCCCTCGGAGTTGAGGCGCTCCAGGGTCTCGTACAGGTCCCCGCCGTCGCGGGTCCAGCCGCGGCCGCGCAGCGTCGTCCCGCGGACGTCCAGGCCGACCGCGATCTTGTCGCCGTGGGAGGCGATGACCTTGGCGACCCACTCGGGGGTCTCCAGGGCGGCGGTGCCCAGGTTGACGCGGGTGCAGCCGGTGGCGAGCGCGGCCTCGAGGGAGGCGTCGTCGCGGATGCCGCCGGAGAGCTCGACTTTGATGTCCATCGCGCCGGTGACCTCGGCGATCAGCGCACGGTTGTCGCCGGTGCCGAACGCGGCGTCCAGGTCCACGAGATGCAGCCACTCGGCGCCCGCGCTCTGCCAGGCGAGGGCGGCCTCGAGCGGGGAGCCGTACGAGGTCTCCGTACCGGATTCGCCGTGGACGAGGCGGACGGCCTGGCCGTCGCGGACGTCGACGGCGGGCAGGAGTTCGAGCTTCTCAGAAGAGGAAGGGGACATCAGAGGGTTCCGATCCAGTTGGTCAGGAGCTGCGCACCGGCGTCGCCGGACTTCTCGGGGTGGAACTGGGTGGCCCACAGCGCACTGTTCTCGACGGCGGCCACGAAGGGCTTGCCGTGGGTGGACCAGGTGACGCGCGGGGCGGCGATCGTCGGGTTGGTGACCTCGAGCGTCCAGTCGTGGACCGCGTACGAGTGCACGAAGTAGAAGCGGGCGTCCGCGTCCAGACCGGCGAAGAGCCGCGAGTCCTCGGGGGCCTCGACCGTGTTCCAGCCCATGTGCGGGACCACGTCGGCCTCCAGCGGGCCGACCGTGCCGGGCCACTCGTCGAGGCCCTCGGTCTCGACGCCGTGCTCGATGCCGCGCTCGAAGAGGATCTGCATCCCGACGCAGATGCCCATCACCGGGCGTCCGCCGGAAAGGCGGCGGCCGACGATCCAGTCGCCGCGGGCCTGCTTGAGACCGTTCATACAGGCGGCGAACGCGCCGACGCCGGGCACGAGCAGCCCGTCGGCGTTCATCGCCTTGTCGTAGTCGCGGGTTATCTCGACGTCCGCGCCGACCCGGGCGAGCGCGCGCTCGGCGGAACGGACGTTGCCGAAGCCGTAGTCGAAGACGACGACCTTCTTGGCGGTGCCGGTCATGCCGCTCACTCCCAGATTCCCTGAATCCGCAGAACGCCCGCCACCAGACACATCACGGAGCCGATGGCGAGCAGGACGATGAGGCCCTTGGGCATCTTCTGCTTGCTGAAGGAGTAGACACCGCCGGCCAGGAAGAGGCCGACGACGATCAGGATGGTGGAGAGGCCGGTCACAGCGCACCCTTCGTGGACGGGAGGATGCCGGCCGCACGCGGGTCGCGCTCGGAGGCGTAACGCAGCGCGCGGGCCAGGGCCTTGAACTGGCACTCGACGATGTGGTGGGCGTTGCGCCCGTACGGGACGTGGACGTGCAGCGCGATCTGCGCCTGCGCCACGAAGGACTCCAGGATGTGCCGGGTCATCGTGGTGTCGTACGCGCCGATCATGGGCGCCATGTTCTCGGGCTCGGTGTGCACGAGGTACGGGCGGCCCGACAGGTCGACGGTCACCTGGGCGAGCGACTCGTCCAGCGGGACGGTGCAGTTGCCGAAGCGGTAGATGCCGACCTTGTCGCCGAGCGCCTGCTTGAAGGCGGCGCCGAGAGCGAGCGCGGTGTCCTCGATGGTGTGGTGCGAGTCGATGTGGAGGTCGCCCTCGGTCTTCACCGTGAGGTCGAACAGGCCGTGCCGGCCGAGCTGGTCGAGCATGTGGTCGTAGAAGCCGACCCCGGTCGACACATCGACCTTTCCGCTGCCGTCGAGGTCGATCTCGACGACGACGGAGGTCTCCTTGGTGGTCCGCTCCACGCGTCCGATGCGGCTCATGCGCTCTGCTCCTGCTCCTTCTTGAGGTCTCGTACCGCGTCGAGGAACGCGTCGTTCTCCTCGGGCGTGCCCGCGGTGACCCGCAGCCAGCCCGGTACGCCGTTGTCCCGGACCAGGACGCCCCGGTCGAGGATCTGCTGCCATACGGCGTGGGCGGCACCCTCGCCGTCGAATCGTCCGAACTGCACGAAGTTGGCGTCGGACGGGGTGACTTCATAGCCGAGCGCGCGCAGCTCGCCGACGAGCCGGTCGCGCTCCTGCTTCAGCTGCTCCACATACGCGAGCAGGGTGTCGGTGTGCTCCAGGGCCGCGAGCGCGGTGGCCTGGGTGACGGCCGACAGGTGGTACGGAAGGCGTACGAGCTGCACCGCGTCCACGACCGCGGGGTGCGCGGCGAGATAGCCGAGGCGGAGCCCTGCCGCGCCGAAGGCCTTGGACATGGTGCGCGAGACGACGAGGTTCGGGCGGCCCTCGATCAGCGGAAGCAGCGAGTCGCCGTGGCTGAACTCGATGTACGCCTCGTCGACCACGACCAGGGACGGCTTGGCGGCCTGTGCGGCCTCGTACAGCGCGAGCACCGTCCCGGCCTCGACAGCCGTGCCCGTCGGGTTGTTGGGCGAGGTGATGAAGGTGACGTCCGGGGCCTGCTCGGCGATCGCCTTCGTCGCCGCCTCGACATCGATGGTGAAGTCGTCGTTGCGCGGTCCCGAGATCCAGCCGGTGCCCGTGCCGCGCGAGATGAGCCCGTGCATCGAGTACGAGGGTTCGAACCCGATCGCCGTGCGGCCGGGGCCGCCGAAGGTCTGCAGGAGCTGCTGGATGACCTCGTTGGACCCGTTGGCCGCCCACACGTTCTCGACGCCGACCTGGTGCTTCGCCGTCCGCGTGAGATAGCGGGCCAGCTCGGTGCGCAGCTCGACGGCGTCGCGGTCGGGGTAGCGGTTGAGGCCGCGGGCCGCTTCGGTCACGCGCTCGGCGATCCGCCGCACGAGGGGCTCGGGCAGCGGGTACGGGTTCTCGTTGGTGTTCAGGCGGACGGGGACGTCCAACTGGGGGGCGCCGTAAGGGGACTTGCCCTTGAGCTCCTCGCGGATGGGCAGGTCGTCGATACCTGTCACGTGCTGGGTCACTGGCCCGGAACCTTCCATCCGAAGCGCGCCTTGATCGCGGCGCCGTGCGCCGGCAGGTCCTCCGCCTCCGCCAGCGTCACCACGTGGTGGGCGACATCGGCGAGGGCGTCCTGCGAGTAGTCCACGATGTGGATGCCGCGCAGGAAGGACTGCACGCTCAGGCCCGAGGAGTGGCAGGCGCAGCCGCCGGTGGGCAGCACGTGGTTGGATCCGGCCGCGTAGTCGCCGAGCGACACGGGAGCCCAGGGGCCCACGAAGATCGCGCCGGCGTTCTTGACGCGGTCCGCCATGGCGGTGGCGTCGGCGGTCTGGATCTCCAGGTGCTCGGCGCCGTACGCGTCGACGACCTTCAGGCCGTCCTCCAGGGTGTCCACGAGGACGATCACGGACTGCTCGCCCTCGAGGGCGGGGACGATCCGGTCGTCGATGTGCTTGGACGCCGCGACCTGCGGCTCCAGCTCACGCTCCACGGCATCGGCGAGCGCTTCGCTGTCCGTGACGAGGACGGCGGCGGCCAGCGGGTCGTGCTCGGCCTGGCTGATCAGGTCGGACGCCACGTGCACGGGGTCGGCCGTGTCGTCGGCGAGGACCGCGATCTCGGTGGGGCCGGCCTCGGCGTCGATGCCGATCTTGCCGGTGAAGTAGCGCTTGGCGGCCGCCACCCAGATGTTGCCGGGGCCGGTCACCATGTTCGCGGGCGGGCAGGACTCGGTGCCGTACGCGAACATCGCGACGGCCGTCGCACCGCCCGCGGCGTACACCTCGTCGACACCGAGCAGCGCGCACGCGGCGAGGATCGTCGGGTGCGGAAGGCCGCCGAACTCGGCCTGGGCCGGCGAGGCGAGCGCGATCGACTCGACGCCCGCTTCCTGGGCGGGCACCACGTTCATGATCACGGAGGACGGGTAGACCGAGCGGCCGCCGGGCGCATAGAGCCCCACGCGCTCGACCGGAACCCACTTCTCGGTCACGGATCCGCCGGGCACGACCTGAGTGGTGTGCGTGGTGCGGCGCTGCGCGCGGTGCACCGCGCGCGCCCGCTTGATGGACTCCTCCAGGGCAGCCCTGACCTGCGGGTCGAGCTCGGCGAGCGCGGTACGCAGGGCCTCGGCCGGCACCCGTACGTTCGCCAGCTTTACTCCGTCGAACTTCTCCGCGTACTCGACCAGCGCCGCGTCGCCCCGATGATGGACGTCCTCGCAGATGGGCCGCACCTTGTCCAGGGCGGCCGCGACGTCGAACTCGGCTCGGGGCAGCAGTGCGCGCAGGCCGGCGCCCTGGGGGAGGGCGCTGCCGCGCAGGTCGATTCGAGAGATCACGTGCCCAATTCTCGCAGACGGGCGCGCGGCGTCGTCGCGCGTATCCACTGGCTGATACGAGCGCACCTGCCGGCTGATTCCGGCCCCGGCCGGCGTTCCCGCCCGGATCAGGCCGCGTACGGCCCCCGGCCGGTCATCGCCGCACGATCAGGCCGCGTGAGGGCCCCGACCGTCATCGCCGCACGATCAGGCCGCGTGAAGGCCCGGGCCGGTCATCGCCGCACGTTCGGGGCCGCGGCCCCTGCCTGCTTGCGGTAGATCTCGAGAACCGCCGTGTTCCCGGCCACCACGACCGCCGCGATCACGGCCGCGACCGGGTGCCCGAGTCCGTACAGCGCCGCCGCGCCACCGCCCAGGACCAAGGCTTTCACCAGGAGCACGCCCGGCAGCCCCGGCGGCCGCTTCGCCTTCGGCGCCGCGAACTGCCCCCACAGCACGATCGCCACGGCAGGCGTGCCCAGCCCCAGCAGCAGGCTCAGCAGGATGCCGTCCCCGGTGGCGAAGCCCCACCAGGCGAGCGCCCCCAGGGCGCCCATCTCGATCACGAAGGCCAGCAGCTCGTTGGCCACCACCCACGGCGGCCCGTCGAGCGCCGGCCGCCCATGCGCTTGCCCACCCGCCATGCGCCCCTCCCCAGGGTCGGCCCGCACGGGCCACGTGCGGCTCAGAGTGGCACAAGCACCCCCTGGCCGATACCGATCCCCTCCGATCTCCCGCACCACTAGCGTTCAGCCGGTCACCGGCCGGGCATCACACCGGTACGTATGACACGGGTGTACGAGTACGGGAGGGGACGTACCGAGGTGACGACGGAGATGCCGGACGATCTGACGGCGGCCGAGGCGGGGATGTGGCAGGCGTTCCAGAACGGGACCCGCTACGACCTGTCCACCGGCGCCCCGGAGGTCGACGACCCGCACGGGGTGCACCACTGGGGCGAGGAGCGCAGCGTACGGGCCCGGGTGGTCTGCATGCTGATGCTGGCGGGTCCGCCGGCGCGTGACGGACGAGTCGCCGCCATCAAGCTCACGGGTGTGCGGATCACCGGTTACCTCGACGTCGCGGGCGGCACCGTGACCCCGTACGTGGAGATGAAGGACTGCCGCTTCGAGAAGGAGATCTCCCTTCCCGAGAGCCGCTTCACCACCCTGCGCCTGCTGAACTGCTCGATCCCCCGCCTGGAGGCCGCCCGGCTGCAGACCGAGGGCGATCTGCATCTGCCGCGCTGCCGTGTGCACCGCGGCATCCGGCTCACGGACGCCCAGATCGGCACGGATCTGCTGCTCAGCCAGGCCGTGGTGCACCACGACCGCCAGGACCGCACGGTCAACGCGGACGGGCTCTCGGTCGGCCAGGACCTGCAGGCCGAACTCATGGAGTCCTACGGGGAGTTCCGGATGCGCGGCGCGAAGGTCGGGGTCTCGCTGAGCCTGCGCGGCAGCCGGATGCTCAACGAAACGGGCAAGTACGCCCTCAACGCCCCGCAGCTGACCGTCGAGCGCGCCCTGTATCTGACGCCGGCGGCCATAGTGGATCCCGTGTTCACCGCCGGTGCGACCCCGGCGCGCGGCGTGCGGATCCAGCGCTTCGAATGCCGTGGCGGCATCCGGCTCGACGACGGGCGCTTCACCGACGCGGTCGACTTCGACCGCGCCCTGCTGCTCATGGGCGAGGACCACGAACTCTCGCTGCGCCGGGTGCAGACCGCCGAACTGCGCTTCCTCGGTGAGCGGCCGGAGGGCGGCACAGTGGTGCTGTCCGGCGCGAAGGTGACGAGCCTGCGCGACAGGGCCGCGAGCTGGCCGGGCCCCGGGCATCTGCAGATGAACGGTTTCGGGTACGAGAACCTCATCCCGGTCGGCAAGTTCCCGCTGCCCACCCGCCTGGACTGGGTCGAGGCGGCCACTCCCGAGTACAACCCGGAACCGTACGAACGCCTCGCCGCGGTGCTGCGCGACACCGGCGAGGACTCCGAGGCCCGCGAGGTCCTGCTCGCCAAACAGCGCCGCCGCCGCCAGACGCTCCCGGTCGCGGGCAAGCTCTGGGGTTACCTGCAGGACTGGACGGTCGCGTACGGATACCGGCCGGGCCGTGCGGCGCTGTGGATGGCGGTCCTGTGGGCGCTCGGCGGCTATGCCTTCTCGCACTACGACCCGGCGGCGATGAAGTCCGGCGAGGGCCCCCACTACCAGCCGGTCCTGTACTCGCTCGACCTGATCCTGCCGGTGATGAACCTCGGCCAGGACGGTTACTGGCGCGTCGAGGGCCCCTGGCAGTGGCTGGCCGCCTCCCTGGTCCTCCTCGGCTGGGTCCTGGCGACAACGGTGGCGGCGGGGGCTTCGCGGCTGTTGCGCCGAGGGTGGCGGGGGCGGCGAATAGGGGCCCCCGTAAACCCCGTGACACCCACACTCCCCAGACCCCCCCCCTCCCCCCCCCAAGTCCCCCACCCACCCGCACTCCCAAGTCCCCCACCCACCGCACCCCACCGCACCCGAACCGTTACCCACCACGCAGCAACCATCCGCCCAGCTCACCGGTCTTCCCCCGCACCATGGCACTGCTACGCGCCCTCATCAGCACAGCCCGGATGCTGAAGCACACCAAGCACCTCGCCGTCGGCCTGCCCGCCGACGACCAGGTGCTGCTCGACGCACCCGACGAACGACTCGCCCCCGCACTCGTCGCGGCGGGCCAGGACGAGTACGGCCCCGCCGCGACG
>NZ_JAEIMH010000096.1:16847-32397 GCF_016464295.1 Streptomyces sp. N35
GCTCGCCCTCGGCCGCGCCTGGGAGTCCCCCGCGTACGCGGAACTGCTTCGCGAGGCGGCACCGTTGGTCAGCGCCGCCGCCGGGGGCCACCCCCCTGGCCCCGTGCCGTGGCGGGTCGCGCTCCGCCACCCCCGCCGCCCCCCCCCCCCCCGCGCGGGGGCGCGCGGGGAGGACCCCCCCCCCCCCGCCAGCCTGCTCGGGGCCACCCGCGAGGAGGCCGCGTGGGAGAACCGCGACCTGTACACCCGCCGCCTCGCCGCCTTCGCCCGCCACCGTCCCGACTGGTTCGAGCACTGGCTCGCGGACCGCCCGTACGACCCGGACGCCCTCCTGGTGAAGGCCGAGCTCGCCCTCGGCCGCGCCTGGGAGTCCCCCGCGTACGCGGAACTGCTTCGCGAGGCGGCACCGTTGATCAGCGCCGCCGCCGAGGGCCACCCCCGTGACCCGGTGCCGTGGCGGCTCGCGCTCGACCACGCCCGCGGCACCCACGCCTCGCGCACCGTCTTCGACGCGCTGTGGCAGCAGGCCATAGACCGCGCCTCGCACCACTACGGCTGCCACACCTCGGCGGTGCAGTACCTCTCGGCCGCCTGGTACGGCTCGCACCGCGAGTGCTTCGACTTCGCCGAGCAGGCCGCCGAGGGCGCGCTGCCCGGCTCGCTGATCCACGCCCTGCCGGCCCGCGCCGCCCTCGCGTACCTCACGGGCCCCGGCTCGACCGTCCCCCGCAGGCGCCTCGACGCGGCCGCCGACCGCGCGATCGCGCTCTCCGCGGGCTACGAGCCCGGCGACCCGTACCCGGCCGAGGTGCGCAATCTCCTCACGTACGTCCTGATCCGCCTCGGACGCTGGCAGGACGCCCTGGACCAGCTGCACTTGATCGGCCCGTACGCCACCTCGTTCCCCTGGGACCGTGTCTCGGACGACCCGCTGGGCCAGTTCCTCGAGCTCCGCGACGGTGTCCGCCTCGAGGTCGCCGCAGCGACCCCCCTGCGCACACCGGCCAAACAGGCAGCTCGGGGCCACTAAGGTAGAGAGTCGTGACCACCGTCCGGCTTCCGCTCTTCCCGCTGAACACCGTGCTGTTCCCGGGACTCGTGCTGCCCCTGAACGTCTTCGAGGCGCGCTATCGGGCCATGATGCGCGATCTGTTGAAGTCCGTCCCCGAAGACTCGGAGGAACCGCGCCGTTTCGCCGTCGTGGCGATCCGCGACGGCCACGAGGTCGCCCTTGCTGCGCCCGGCCTCCCGGACCAGACGGCCACCGTCGAGAAGGGCCCCGCGGCCGGCTTCGGCGCCGACCCGGCGAAGGCTTTCCACTCGGTGGGCTGTATCGCGGACGCGGCCACCGTCCGCGAGCGCGCCGACGGCAGCTTCGAGGTCCTCGCGACCGGGACCACCCGCGTCCGTCTGGTCTCGGTGGACGCGAGCGGCGAGTATCTGACCGCCGAACTCGAAGAGCTCCCCGAGGAGCAGGGCGAGGAGGCCGGTGCGCTGGCCGAGGGCGTCCTGCGGGCCTTCCGCAACTACCAGAAGCGCCTGGCCGGAGCCCGTGAACGTTCCCTCGCCACCGGGGCCGAGCTGCCCGACGAGCCCTCGGTGGTGTCGTACCTGGTGGCGGCCGCGGCCGTGCTCGACGTACCGGCGAAGCAGCGCCTGCTCGAAGCCCCTGACACGGCGCGACGGCTGCGCGAGGAGCTGAAACTCCTTCGCACCGAGACCGCCCTGCTCCGTAACCTGCCTTCGCTGCCCGCGGTCGAGCTGACCCGGGCGCCGACCAGCCTCAACTGACGCGCGGAGCACCACGGTGGCGAAGAAGTCCAGGAAGCAGCAGTCCGCAGGCACCCCGGCGACGGTGGCACTGACGGCCGCGGGCACCGCGTTCACGGTGCACAGCTACGAACACGACCCCGCCCACCCTTCGTACGGCGAGGAGGCGGCCCAGGCGATGGGCGTCTCGCCCGAGCGGGTCTTCAAGACACTCGCCGCGGACGTCGACGGCGACCTGACCGTCGCCGTCGTCCCCGTGGCCGGCAGCCTCGACCTCAAGGCCCTCGCCGCCGCCGTCGGCGGCAAGCGCGCGGCGATGGCGGACCCTGCGGCGGCCGAGCGGACCACTGGCTACGTACGCGGGGGCATCTCCCCGCTCGGCCAGCGCAAGAAGCTGCGTACGGTCCTCGACGACTCGGCCTCGGCGCACGCCACCATCTGCGTCTCGGCGGGCCGCCGCGGCCTCGAGGTCGAGCTGTCCCCGGCGGACCTCGCGACCCTCACGGACGCGGTGCTCGCACCGATCGGCCGCGGCTGAGGCTTGCGGGACCCCTAGGCGTACCGCCCGTTCTCGGTTAAGTACCGAGAACATGTCGAAGAAGACGCGCAAGCGGAAGTGGCGGATCAAAAAGGGCAAGGCCAACCACGGAAGGCGCCCGGCCTAGGGCCTGAGCCACACGAGTAGGGCCTGAGCCCACACGACAGGCCCTAGCTCGGACCCTGCGGCGTCCCGTAGCCGTCCTTGGGCTGCGGGGGCTGCGGGGCGTCCCAGCCCGCCGCCTGGGCCGGCTCGGGATCCCGCGGCCCGAACAGCGCCGTGAGCGCCAGATGCACCGCGAGCGCGGCGATCGGCCAGGCGAGCAGCGCCCCCTTGGCGTTCAGCTCGAGCGGCGCGTCGAACGCCACCCCCTCACCGGCCGCCTTCGCGCGCGCCACGACATCGTCGCCGGGACCGAAGACCAGACCGAGCCGCCAGGCGACCACCGACGCGAGCAGACCGCCGACGGCCAGCGCGACCACCAGTGGGATGCCGCCGTGCCGGCGCAGCAGGAAGACCAGCGCTCCGGTGACGGCGCCGCAGGCCAGGGCGAGCAGGATGAACGTGCCGTCCGCACCGATCGCCTGCTCCCCCTCGGTGTCGTCGAGGAAGACGGACTTGCCGTCCGAGATCAGCGGCACATGGGGCGTGAGCCACACCCAGAGCACCCCGAGCACGACCCCGGTCACCGCGAGCCCCAGGACGGTCAGGGCGGCGTCCCGTACCTCCGTGGCGAGCCCGGGGCCGCCGGCCGCGTACGACTCGGCGGGCACCCGGGGCGGGGCCTGCCAGGGGTCGCTCGGCTGGTTCGTGTGCGGCTGCTGGGGCGGTGTGTGGGGTGCGGTCACCCTGCCATCGTGCCAGGCCTCGCCGCCGGGCCCAGGGGGTGGGCCGCCGATCGGGGGTCGCGGGCCCGCGGTCAGCGCACCGCGGCCTTGCGGTAGGCCCAGGTCGCGACCGCCAGCGAGAGCACCCCGACGCCGGCGCAGACCCCGAGGTCGAGCGCCACCGCGGACCAGTCCGGGCTGCTGTCGAACGTACGGGCAAAGGCCTCGACGCCGTACGTGGAGGGCAGCAGATCCCGCGCGTACTGCAGCAGCACGGGCATCCCGTCCGCGGGCAGCACCCCGAGCAGGAGCGCCGCGGACATGCCCAACTGGCCGAGCAGCGTGGCCAGTTCCGGCCGCGGCGCCAGGAGCCCAAGCGCCGCGCCGAGTCCGGCGAGCGCGGCTCCCGCGAGCGGGATGACGGCGAGGAGCACCCACAGATGCGTCAGCGGCAGCCCGAACAGGACGCTGCCCACGACGGCGGTGACGATCGTGCCGGGCACGGTGAACGAGGCGTACGCGCCCGCCGCCCCGAGCACCACCGACGAGGGCGGTACGGGCAGGGTCGCGTAGTGGTCGAGCCCGCCGCTGGCCCGCAGCTGCCCGAAGTACTGCGCGAGCAGGTTCAGCGCGACGAAGGCGACGACGAGGACGGAGGACCCGGCGACGACGGCCCGCGCCTCGGTTCCGCCGTCGACCACACCGCGCATCAGGATCATGATTCCGACGGACTGGAAGGTCGCCACGAACAGCAGCGGGATACGGGCCACCCGGGCCCGCGACAGCTGGGCGCGGTACACGGCGGCGAGCGACGGCAGCAGCCGCGCCCGCGGGGCGAGTTCGGTCTCCTCCGCGCGCTTGCCGGCGGCGGTGACCGCCCCGCCGGCGGCCTCGACAGGCACCACGCTCACGCCTTCACCAGCCCCTTTGCTCTCTCGGTCCGGCCGCCGAGTGCGAGATAGACATCCTCGAGACTCGGCGTGGCCAGGGTGAAGTCGTCCAGTGCCGCGAAGGCCTCGCCCCCGGTGACGGCGGCGACGGCGGCCCGCGCCTCCTCGGGCCCCAGGCGCAGGGTCCAGCGCCGGCCGGTCTCCTCGGCACTGGCGCGCAGCGCGGACACCTCGGGAACGTCGAGCGGCGCCCGCTCCCGCCATACGAGTTCGAGCCGGACCTCTCCGGCGACGGCGCTCTTCAGGCCGCCGGGGGTGTCGCAGGCGATGACGCGCCCTTCTTCGAGGACGGCCACGCGGTCGAGCACGGTCTCGGCCTCGATCACGTTGTGCGTGACGAGCAGCACGGTGGTCCCCCGCTCGGCCCGGCGCCGGTCGACGGCGGCCCAGACGGCGCGGCGGGCGACGGGGTCCATCCCGGTGGTGGGTTCGTCGAGCACGAGCAGCGAGCGCTCGCCGACCAGCGCGGTGGCGAAGCAGGCGAGCCGCCGCTCGCCGCCCGAGAGTTTCTTCAGCGGGCGTGCGGCCAGCGCACCGAGCCCGAGCTCCTCGATCACGGCGTCCCGCTCGGCACGGGCGTCCTTCAGGGGGAGCCCGCGCAGCCGCGCCGTGGTCTCGGCGGCAAGGGCGACGGTCAGCTCGTCGAGCGCGGTCGACTCCTGCCCGAGATACGCGAGGAGCCGGGCCGCACGTTCCGGGTGGCGCACGATGTCATGTCCGAGGATCCCGACGCTGCCGGAATCGGGCCGCATCAGCCCGGTCAGCTGCCGTACGAGGGTGGACTTGCCCGCGCCGTTGGGTCCGAGCAGCCCGAAGATCTCCCCGCGCCGTACGTCGAGCGAGATCCCGTCCGTCGCCCTGACCTCGGGCGTCGCGGGCTGTCCGCGTCGCGCGCGCGTGGCGGGATACGTCTTGACAAGGTCACGCACGACGCACACAGCCTCGTTGCTGTGTTCCTGGACCAATCCTGTGCGTGCACTCACGACCGAGCAGCCTACGGGACCGACCCGGGCCCTTCGCCCCCCGGCCCCGCAACTCAGTCCCAACTCAGCCCCACCTCAGTCCCACTCAGCCCCTGCGGCGCTTGAGCAGATCCGAACGAAGTTCGGATGCAGGGGGTGCGGGGACAAAGCCCTCGGTTTCGGGAAGGGGCGGGTCGGGGAGAAAAAGCCCGCCGCAGGCGCCACCCACCCCAACCCAGACGCACCCGCACCCTCACTCCGCAGGTACCGGCTCCCCCACCCTCACTCCGCAGCCACCGGCTCCCCCGCCCCCGTCCGAACATCGATCTCCCGCCAGAACCCCGCCCGGATCGCATACCGATCATGCTCATCGATCTGATCGTCCTTGTGCGCCAGCAGCCCGAACCGCGCCGCATACCGCAGCAGCTCCCCATCGATCCGATGCGGAATCCGCGGGTAGAGCACGGTGAGCTTCTGCCGCCCCGCCGGATCCGGCAGCCGCGCCAGCCACCGCCGTGCGAAGACCTGTCCGACCTCGTACGGATCCCCGCCCACGGTCGTGATGTCCTCTTCGCGGTCCGCCCACCGCTGCTCGGCGGTCGTCACCTGCGCCAGCGTCGGCAGCGACGCGACCTCGGCCGGCTCGGACGGCGCTCCCGGCCGGTCGACCCAGCCCTTGTCGGAGGACCAGCGCAGCGTGGCATTGGGCGGGTGCGGAGCCGCCGCACCGGCGCCGGGCGCCCGCAGCGCCGCCAGGTCCTTCGGCGTGGGCACCCCCTTCGCCGGGGTGTGCCGCTCCGCGGACTCGTGCTCGGCGGACCCGTTCTGCGCGGCGGCTTCCGCGGACCGCTCGGCCGCCGCGGCGAGCGCCGAGTCCGGCAGCGGCGCCGGCAGGATCGCGGCGGTCTCGGGCCGGGGCACGGGCGGGGGGGCGCAGGCTCCCCCGCGGTCCCTGGGCCGTACGGCCTGGGTGATCCACGCACGGTCGAGTACGCGCCGCTCGTCGGCCTCGGCGACGAGGTCCTCGGACTGGTTGTAATCACCGTCCGCGGCCTGCACGGCCCACAGGTGCACGGCGACCCCGTGCTCCTTGGCCGACATCAGGCCCGGCAGCAGATCGCCGTCGCCCGTCACCAGCACGACGTCCGAGCAGGCCCGGTTGCGCGCCAGCTCCGTCAGCTCGGCGTGCATCGCGGCGTCCACGCCCTTCTGCGCCCAGCGCCCGTCGCTGCGGGTCAGGGCGCCCAGGCGCACGGTGACCCGGGACATGACCCGCAGCCGCCGGTGCTCGGGCTGCGGTACGCGGTCGGGGGCGCCGTCGAACCAGTAGATCCGCAGCAGCGGCTGCTGCGTATCGGACTCGGCGCGTTCTCGCAGGGCCTGGATGAGGGCGGAGTGGTCGACGGTGATCCGCGACCGTGAGGGTTCTCCGGCGAGCAGGCTCGCGGCGGCGCCCAGCAAGTAGCCGGCGTCCACCAGGACGACACAGCGGTCCACGAGTTCCACCCTCTTCCCAAAAGGCCCCGGGACGCTCCCGCGTAAGGCGGGAATGCGGGGCGGGTTTGCAACGGGGTTGTCTTCGAGTCTGCCCGAAGGCGCGGAGGTTAACGGCCGGAACTCGATCTTCGGCGTGGCGTATCCGGAACTTACGTACAGACCACTCTCCGACAGCCCTTATTACGCACGGTAATTATCCAAAATGCGGTGCATGTCGTCATATGTGAATGTGGACTCGGCCCTGGCCCCTAGATCCCCCTCAGGAGGCAGATCACCATGGCCAAGAACAAGAACCGTCAGCAGCAGCGCGGCCAGCAGCAGCGCGGAGCGCAGCAGGAGCAGGCCGAGCGCGGTGCCGAGCAGGTCGAATCCGCGGCCGAGCAGGCGCCCAGCCCCTCGCAGTTCGCCGGCGGCAGCCCTGGTAAGCGCCAGAAGAAGTTCGGCCACAACTGAGCATCGGCTAGGTCCGGTCCAGACACACCCGAGGGGCGCGTCCGTCATGGGCGCGCCCCTCGGCGTATCAACTCATCCGTTACAGCGGCCGGTCAGCCCGCCAGGCAGGACGGTCCGAGCAGCACCTTCAGGTCGCCGAACAGCGCCGGATCGGGCTGTACGCGATGCCGGTCGAGCCGCAGGACGGTGGTCTTGCGGGCCCCCAGGAGCTTGATCCGCACCTCGGAGTTGCCCTTGTGGTGGCCGAGGATCTCGCCGAGGCGGGTGACCATCGGCGGGGTCACCTTGACGGTCGGGATCGTGATGATCACTGGCGCGTTGGTGCCCGCGTTGGACAGATCCGGCACCTGCATCTCCATCGCGACCAGGCGCGGCACGTCCTCGCGCTTGTCGAGGCGGCCCTTGACGAACACCACGGCGTCCTCGACGAGTTGGGTGGACACCAGCTGGTAGGTGGCCGGGAAGAACATGCACTCGATGGAGCCCGCGAGGTCCTCCACGGTGGCGATCGCCCATGCGTTGCCCTGCTTGGTCATCTTGCGCTGCAGGCCCGAGATGATGCCGCCGATGGTGACGATCGCACCGTCCGAGTAGTCGCCGCCGGTGAGCTGTCCGATGCCCGCGTCCGCCTTGTCCTGCAGGACGTGTTCGAGGCCGAAGAGCGGGTGGTCGGACACGTACAGACCGAGCATCTCCCGCTCCTGCGCGAGGAGATACGTCTTCTCCCACTCGTCGGTGGAGAACTCGACGTCGAGCCCGAAGCCCGGCTCGTCCGCCGCGTCCTCGTCGCCCATCCCGCCGAAGAGGTCGAACTGCCCCTCGGCCTCCTTGCGCTTGACCTGCACGACGTTGTCGATCATCGGCTCGTAGTGCGCGGTGAGGCCCTTGCGGGTGTGCCCCATCGTGTCGAACGCGCCCGCCTTGATGAGCGATTCGGTGGTCCGCTTGTTGCAGGCGACGGCCTCGACCTTGTCGAGATAGTCGGGGAACGACGCGTACTTCCCCTTCGCCTTACGGCTGCGGATGATCGACTCGACGACATTTGTACCGACGTTGCGCACGGCGGAAAGGCCGAAGAGAATCACGTCGTCGCCCTGCGCCGCGAAGTTCTGCTCGGATTCGTTCACATTCGGCGGGAGCACCTTGATGCCCATGCGCCGGCATTCGTTCAGATAGACGGCCGACTTGTCCTTGTCGTCCTTCACCGAGGTGAGCAGCGCGGCCATGTATTCGGCCGGGTAATTCGCCTTCAGATACGCGGTCCAGTAGGTGACCAGGCCGTACGCGGAGGAGTGCGCCTTGTTGAACGCGTAGCCGGCGAAGGGGACCAGAACGTCCCACAGAGCCTGGATGGCCTGGTCCGAATAACCGTTCTTCCGGGCGCCCGCCTGGAAGATCGCGAAGTTCTTCTCCAGCTCCTCGGGCTTCTTCTTGCCCATCACTCGGCGCAGAATGTCGGCTTCACCGAGCGAATAGCCGGCGACGATCTGCGCGGCCTTCTGCACCTGCTCCTGGTACACGATGAGGCCGTACGTCAGACCGAGCGTCTCCTTCAGGGGCTCTTCGAGCTCCGGGTGGATCGGCGTGATCTCCTGGCGGCCGTTCTTGCGCTCCGCATAGTTCGTATGCGAGTTCATTCCCATCGGGCCCGGCCGGTACAGGGCCGAGACGGCGGAAATGTCCTCGAAGTTGTCGGGCTGCATCTGGCGGAGCAGCGAACGCATCGGGCCGCCGTCGAACTGGAACACACCCAACGTGTCACCGCGGCAGAGCAGTTCGTACGTCGTGGGGTCGTCCAGCGGAAGGGCCAGCATCTCCAGGTCGACGCCCTTGTTGGCCTTCACCATCTTGACGGCGTCGTCCATGATCGTGAGGTTCCTGAGGCCCAGGAAGTCCATCTTGATCAGGCCGAGCGACTCGCACTGCGGGTAGTCCCACTGCGTGATCGTCACGCCGTCGGTGTGCCGCACCCAGACCGGGGCGTGGTCGATGATCGGCTCGCTGGACATGATGACGCCGGCGGCGTGCACGCCCATCTGCCGGACCAGGCCCTCGACGCCCTTGGCGGTGTCGATGACCTTCTTGACGTCAGGCTCGTTCTCGTACATCCCCCGGATCTCGCCCGCCTCGCTGTAGCGCGGGTGCTTGGGGTCGGTGATGCCGGAGAGGTCGATGCCCTTGCCGAGGACGTCGGCGGGCATGGCCTTGGTGAGCCGGTCGCCCATCGCGTACGGATAACCGAGCACGCGGGCGGAGTCCTTGATGGCGTTCTTCGCCTTGATCTTTCCGTAGGTGCCGATCATGGCGACCTTGTCGGCGCCGTACTTCTCGGTCACGTACCTGATCACTTCGACGCGCCGACGCTCGTCGAAGTCGATGTCGACATCGGGCATCGAGACGCGCTCGGGGTTGAGGAACCGCTCGAAGATCAGCCCGTGCGTGATCGGGTCGAGGTCGGTGATGCCCATCGCGTACGCGACGATCGAGCCGGCCGCGGAGCCTCGGCCCGGACCCACCGCGATGCCGTTGTTCTTGGCCCACATGATGAAGTCGGCGACGACGAGGAAGTACCCCGGGAACCCCATCTGGATGATGATGTCCATCTCGTACTCGGCCTGCTTCTGCCGGTCGTCGGGGACACCGTCGGGGTAGCGGCGGGCCATGCCGCGCCGCACTTCCTCCTTGAACCAGGTGGTGTTGGTGTAGCCGTCCGGGATCTCGAACTTCGGCATGAGGTTCTTGGCCTCGAACATGCCGGTGGTGTCGATCTGCTCGGCCACCAGGAGGGTGTTGGCGCAGCCCTCCTGCCAGGCGTCCGACGAGTCGATCGCGTACATCTCGTCGGTCGACTTCAGGTAGTAGCCGGTGCCGTCGAAGCGGAAGCGGTCGGGGTCACTGAGGTTCTTGCCGGTCTGGATGCACAGCAGGGCGTCGTGCGCGGTCGACTCGTGCGCGTACGTGTAGTGCGAGTCATTGGTGACCAGCGGCGGGATGCCGAGCTTCTTGCCGATCTCCAACAGGCCGTCGCGGACCCGGCGTTCGATCTCGATGCCGTGGTCCATCAGCTCCAGGAAGTACCGGTCCTTGCCGAAGATGTCCTGGTACTCGGAGGCCGCCTTGAGCGCCTCGTCGAACTGGCCGAGGCGCAGCCGCGTCTGCAGCTCACCGGACGGGCAGCCGGTGGAGGCGATCAGACCCTCGGACCACTGGGAGATCGTCTCCTTGTCCATACGGGGCCACTTCTGCAGCCAGCCCTCCTTGTACGCGTCCGAGGAGAGCTTGAAGAGGTTGTGCAGACCCGTCTTGTTCGCCGCCCAGATCGTCTTGTGGGTATAACCACCCGAACCGGACACGTCATCGCGCTTCTGGTGCGGCTGGCCCCACTGGATCTTCCGCTTGGTGCGCCGGGACTCGGGGGCCACATAGGCCTCGATGCCGATGATCGGCGTCACACCCGCCTTGGTGGCCGAGTGGAAGAAGTCGTACGCGCCGTGCAGGTTGCCGTGGTCGGTCATCGCGACGTGGGTCATGCCCATGTCGTTGGCCGCCTGGAACATGTCCTTGAGCCGCGCCGCACCGTCCAGGAGCGAGTACTGCGTGTGCACGTGCAGGTGCGTGAAGGGCGGCTTGGTCACGGCGGAGGACCTCCGGATTAAGGCTCGGCGACTGAGGGGGGCGACGGCCATGAAGTCTACGTCCGGCCACTGACAGGTCGCGGGCACTTCCGGGTACCTTCGAGCGTTGGACGGACGGAACATCCGACGGGGAAGTTTTGCACCAGGAGGCACCAGGAATGTCGGTCACGCAGACGGGCGCCGAGGAGCGCGGCGAGCAGATCCTCGCCGTCTTCGACACCGCGTTCGGCGAGTTGCTCGCCGCCGATCCGGCCGCGTTCCGGGTGAAGTTCCGCAAGATGGCGGCCTCGGCCTTCGCCTTCTACCGCGGCACCGCCTGCCTCTTCTACGCGGACCTGGAGCGTGAGCAGCACGGCGGACCGTTCCTGGACGACCGTACGGGCCGGGTCTGGATCCATGGTGATCTGCACGCCGAGAACTTCGGCACGTACATGGACTCCACGGGCCGGCTGATCTTCAACGTCAACGACTTCGACGAGGCGTACGTCGGCCCCTTCACCTGGGACCTCAAGCGCTTCGCCGCCTCGGTCGCGCTGATCGGCTACTCCAAGGCGCTCAGCGACGAGCAGATCTCCGAGCTGGTGACGATCTATGCGGCCGCCTACCGCGAGCGGATCCACCAGCTCGCCACCGGCGCCAAGGACGACGAGGTGCCGCCCTTCACCCTGGACACGGCCGAGGGCCCGCTCCTGAAGGCGCTGCGCGACGCCCGCTCCCTGACCCGTTTCTCGCTGCTCGACTCGATGACGGAGATCCGTGAGTTCGAGCGCCGCTTCGCGCCCGGCGGCGGCTCGATCGAGCTGGACGCGGCCACGCGCTACAAGGTGCTCGCCGCCTTCGACGGCTATCTGGAGACCCTGCCGGAGTCCTCGCTGACCCGCCCCGACTCGTACCGCGTCAAGGACGTGGTCGGGCGGCGCGGGATCGGCATCGGATCGGCCGGCCTGCCCTCGTACAACATCCTGCTCGAAGGCAACTCCGACGCCCTCGAGAACGATGTCGTGATCTACATGAAGCAGGCACAGACCCCGGCGGTCTCGCGGCACATCATGGACCAGGCGATCCGCGAGTACTTCCAGCACGAGGGCCACCGCACGGTGATCTCCCAGCGCGCGCTGCAGCAGCACGCCGACCCGTGGCTGGGCTGGACCGAGCTGGACGGCTCGGGGCAGCTGGTGGCCGAGGTGTCGCCGTACGCCGTGGACCTGGACTGGTCGGACATCGACGACCCCGAGCAGATCGCCGCCGTGGTCGCCGACCTCGGCCGGGCGACCGCGACCATGCACGCGGCGGCCGACGACGAGAGCGGCTACACGGGCCTGGTGCCGTTCTCCACCGAGCGCGCCATAGACGCCGCGATCGCGGCCGACGAGGAGGGCTTCGCGCCGCTGCTCGTGGAGTTCGCGCACGAGTACGGTGCGCGGGCCCGCCAGGATCACCAGACCTTCGTGGACCTGTTCCGTAACGGACGGATTCCGGGTCTGTAGCGGTCCGGGCGCTCATAGGAAACCCTGAGCCGACCTTTACTTATCCGTCTGGCAGACTCGCAGCGATGGACATATCGGGGACGCAGCCGAGGATGCTGCGGGCGGCGCTCTTCACGGCCTTGGTCGTGACGCTGTCCGCCGCTTCCCACGTGCTGCTCTCGCAGGTTCCGCTGCCGCTCGGCACCATCGCCGCGGTGGCCGGGGGTGTGTTCGTCCTGGCGTATCTGCTCGCCGGACGCGAGCGCGGCTTCTGGTCGATCGCGGCGCTCGTGGTGCCCCTCGAGCTCGCCGCCGACACGGTCTTCACCACCGGTCAGCATGTCTGTTACGGCCAGACCGGCGGCCCGGTCGCGGGCACCCTGCGCTCCTTCGGCCTCGACGTCCTGTGCGGCGGCTCCGATGTGGGCGCCTCGCTCGCCCAGGCGGCGGGCGCCGGCCACAAGCCGGCCGCCGAACTGCTCGCCTCCGCCGATCCGTCGTCCGCCTGGATCCTGCTCGCGGCCCATGTCGTGATCGGCCTGGGCGCCGCGGCCTGGCTGCGCCGCGGCGAACGGGCCTTCGCCCAGCTGGTGCGCGCGATGGTCGCGGTGGCGTTCCGTCCGCTCGCGATCGCGGTCGCCACGGTCACCACACGGCCGACCCCCGTACGACGCGTCGTGCGCACCGCCCAGCAGACGCGCCCCCTGTCTCCGCTGCTCATCGCCCACTGCGTGGGCCGGCGTGGTCCGCCTTGCCCGGCTGCTGTCTGAGCCATCGGTCAAGCGCATTCCACCCTTTTACGGAGATTCAGTCATGAGCAAGCGCAACAGTCAGGCGAACAAGGCCGCGGCCCGTGAGCGGCTGCGCGTCGAGCGCGAGCGGCAGGTCAAGAAGGACAAGGCACGCCGGCAGATCATCGTCGGCGCGAGCATCGTCGGCGTGCTTGCCGTCGCGGCCGGCGCCGGTTACCTGATCATGCAGGCCAACGAGCCGTCCGGCTGGGACAAGGCCGCCGAGGCCAAGGTGGTCGCCCCGGCGAACACCTCCGGCAAGAACGGCTCGACCGTCACCATCGGCGACGCCGCGAAGAACACCGTCCACCTCTACGAGGACCCGCGCTGCCCCGCCTGCGCCTCGATGGAGCAGGCCATCGGCGCCGACATCGACAAGGGCATGGAGAACGGCGATTACAAGCTGTCCTTCACCATCGGCACCTTCCTCGACGGCAACCTCTCCGGCGAGGGCTCCAAGAACGCGCTGAGCGCGCTGGGCGCGGCCCTGAACGTCAGCCCCGAGGCGTTCCTCGACTACAAGGCGGCGCTGTACTCGAAGGAGTACCACCCCGAGGAGTCCGCCGACGAGTTCGCCAAGGACGACTACCTGATCAAGGTGGCCGACACGGTCGACGGCCTGAAGAACAACAACGACTTCCAGAGCGACGTCAAGAACGGCACGTACGACGCCTGGGCGATGAAGATGAGCGACTCCTTCCAGAGCGCGAAGGACGTCACCGGCACGCCCACCATCAAGATCAACGACAAGAAGATCGAGACGCCTTCGGACAAGGCGGCCTGGGATGCCGCGCTGAAGTCGGCGGGCGTGACGAAGTAACTCCGGCCGACATCGGGCCAATCCGTTAAGAGCGGGCGAACTTTCACGGTTCGCCCGCTCTTGGCGCTTACTGATCAGTAATCTCAGCGTTCGTGACCAGTAGACTCCAGGCTCCTCACGAGCCCACTCCCGCCTCAACTCCCCGTCGCCGTACGGTCGTCAAGGCCGCCGCGACCGTCGCCGTCGCCGCGCCCTTCGCGGCCGGGGCCCTGCCCGCACAGGCCGCGGGGCCTCCCCCCCTCCTGCACGGGGTGGCCTCGGGCGACCCGCTGCCCGACGGGATCCTGCTGTGGACCCGGGTGACACCGATACCCGGGGCCACTCCCGGCTCCGGCACAGGGCCGGACACGGACGTGCACTGGGAGCTCGCCGAGGACAAGGCCTTCACCCGGACCGTCGCGCAGGGCACGGTGACCGCGCGGGCCGCCGCCGACCACACGGTCAAGGCCGATGTGCGCGGTCTGCGGCCCGCCACCGACTACTGGTTCCGCTTCACGGCCGGCGCCACGACCTCGCCGACCGGCCGCACCCGCACCGCCCCCGCCTACGACGCCCCGACGGCCGGTGTCCGCTTCGGCGTCGTCTCCTGCGCCAACTACGAGGCGGGTTACTTCTCCGCGTACCGCCATCTCGCCGCCCGCCAGGACCTGGACGCGGTGCTGCATCTCGGCGACTACATCTACGAGTACGCGAGCGGCGGCTACCCCGAGACGGACCAGGTGCTGCGCGCGCAGAAGCCGGCGCACGAGATCCTCACGCTCGCCGACTACCGGCTGCGGCACGGCACGTACAAGACGGACGCCGACCTGCGGGCCGTGCACGCGCGCCACCCGGTGATCGCGATCTGGGACGACCACGAGGTGGCCAACGACGCCTGGTCGGGCGGCGCGGAGAATCACAGCCCCGACAGCGAAGGTCCGTACGCCGCTCGCGTGCGGGCCGCCAAACAGGCCTACTTCGAGTGGATGCCGGTGCGGCCGGCGACCGAGGGGACGGTCTACCGCCGTATCCGCTACGGACAGTTGGCCGACCTGCATCTGCTCGATCTGCGCTCCTTCCGCTCCCAACAGGCGGGCGTCGGCAGCGGTGCGGTGGACGACCCGGAGCGTACGATCACCGGCCGGGCGCAGCTGGACTGGCTGAAGCAGGGGCTCTCGCAGTCGCAGGCGCGATGGAAGCTGGTCGGCACCTCGGTGATGATCTCGCCGATGGCCTTCGGCTCCGTACCGGCCCATCTCCTCGGCCCGCTCGCGGAGTTGCTGGGTCTGCCGAAGGAGGGCCTCGCCGTCAACGTCGACCAGTGGGACGGCTACACCGACGACCGCCGCGAACTGCTCGCGCACCTCACGGACCACGCCATCGAGGACACGGTCTTCCTGACCGGTGACATCCATATGGCCTGGGCCAATGACGTACCGGTGAAGGCCGCCACGTACCCCTTCTCGAAGTCCGCCGCGACGGAGTTCGTGGTCACCTCGGTGACCTCCGACAACATCGACGACATCCTGGGCGTGGCCCCGCAGACCGTGTCGCTGGTCGCGGCCGGTGCGATCAAGGCGGCCAACCGCCATGTGAAGTGGCTGGACATGGACAGCCACGGCTACGGCGTCCTCGATGTGACGGCGGCGCGGACGCAGATGGACTACTACGTCCTTTCCAACAAGACGGATGTCGACGCCACGGCGCGATGGGCGCGTTCGTACCGCACGGTGAGCGGTACGCAGCGGATCGAGCGTGCGGACAAGCCGGTCGGCTGAACCGGTGCGGGGGGCCGGCCGGGCGGGGCCGGGGGCCCCCCCCGGCCCCCCCGGCCCGGGGGGTGTATTCCCCCCCCCCCCCCC
>NZ_JAEIMH010000097.1:0-30287 GCF_016464295.1 Streptomyces sp. N35
AAGGCCGCGAGCGCGGCCGGATCGCCGGCGCGGGCGGCCTCGGCCGCGGCGGCCGCGTCGGCGAGCCCCGCGTGCCGCGCGATCGACGTACCGGACGCGATGATCTCGACGCAGCCGCGGCTGCCGCAGGGGCAGAGCTCGCCGTCGAGTTCGACACTGATGTGGCCGATGTGCCCCGCGTTCCCGGTCGGCCCGGGATGCAGCCGGCCGTCGAGCACCAGACCGCCGCCGACGCCCGTGGAGACCACCATGCACAGGGCGTTGCGGTGGCCGCGGGCCGCGCCCAGCCAGTGCTCGGCGGCGGTCATGGCGACCCCGTCGCCGACGAGCACGGTGGGCACCGGAGCACCGTGCCGTGCGAGCGCCTTCTCGGTCCGCTCGACGACCGGATAACCGCGCCAGGCCCCGATGTTGACCGGACTCACGGTGCCGCGCGAGGCGTCGATCGGCCCCGCGCTGCCGATCCCGCACCGGCGGACACCGGCCCACTCGGGAGCCTGCGAGAGTTCACCGACGACCTCTTCGAGCGCGGCCATCACACCGTCGCCGTCGGTGCCGCGCGGAGTGGCCCGGCGCGCGGTGACAAGCAACTTCCCGTCGCCCCGCACCAGCGCCCCCGCGATCTTCGTCCCCCCGATGTCCAGGGCAAGCGTGACCCCGGGGCCCGCACTGTCGGGGGCCGGGAGCGGGAGGAGGTCGAGGGTGGTCACGGGCGGTGCTCCTGTCGTGTGCGGTCCCGGGCGCGCCGGGTGGGTGCGGATCGTACGGCTACGGGTGTGGGCGGTGGGGGCTTTTCCCCTACCTGCCCCTTCCCGAAGCTGGGGCTTCGCCCCAGGCCCCGAATCCGACCTGCGGTCGGATGGCCTCAAACGCCGGCCGGGCTGGATGGCGGCCCCGTACTCTCCCGAGGCTCCAGATGCGGGAGTTCGGCCTGAAGGCTGCGCACCGGACCGCCGTCGAGCCGCGCCAGGAGCTCCTCCGCGGCGAGCCGCCCGAACCCCGAGGTGTCCCGCACGAGCGCGGTCAGCCGAGGATGCGTCACCCGGCACAGGGCCGAGTCGTCCCAGGCCACGATGGACAGTTCGCCCGGCACCTTGATACCGCGCTCGGCGGCCACGGCGACCCCGGCGACCGCCATCACGTCGTTGTCGTACACGATCGCCGTCGGCGGCGCGTCCGAGTCGAGCACCCGCCGCGTGGCCTCCGCGCCCTCCGCGTCCGAGTAGTCGGTCGGTACGGAACGGATCGCCGTGAGCCCGAGCCGCCCTGCCTCCGTACGCAGCGAGTTGATCCGCCGCTCCGTGTGCGCGAGGCCGGGCAGACCCGCCACGTGCACGACATGGCGGTGGCCGAGTCCGTGGAGATGGGCGAGCACCGAGGCCATCGCGGCGGAATCGTCCGCCCACACCGTCGACACCTGCCGCTCGCCCTCGGCGGGCGCGCCGATCATCACCGAAGGAAGGCCGAGCGAGTCGAGCAGCTCGGGCCGCGGATCATCGCTGCGCGGGTCGACGACCAGCACACCGTCCACGCGCTTCTCCGCCCACCAGCGCCTGTACACCGCGCATTCCGCCTCGATGTCCTCGACCACCTGGAAGAGCAGCGCCACTTTCCGTGCGGCGAGCACTTCCTGGACTCCGGAGACCAGTTGGAGGAAGAAGGACTCCACGCCGAGGGTGTGCGCGGGCCGCGCGAGCACCAGGCCCACACACCCCGAACGCTCCCCGGACAGCGCACGCGCGGCGCTGTTGGGCTGCCAGCCGAGGTCCTCGGCCACCCGGTGGATACGGTCCCGGGTGCCCTGCGACACCCCGGGCCGCCCGTTGAGGGCGAAGGACACGGCGCTCTCCGAGACTCCGGCCCGGCGCGCGATGTCCTTGATGGTGGGTCTGCGCGCGGGGGTGGCCCGTGCGGCGCCGTCGCTCTGCGGTGTCATCGTGCCTTCCCCTCGTACGGTGCCGTGGCCCGCTCGGTGCCGTCCTGCCGGTGGGGCTCCTGGCCCACGCGGACGGCGACGGCGGGACCGTAGGCGATACGCCCTTGGCATACGGCCTTGATCAGCACCCAGTACACACCGGGCGGGGTGTCCACGGGTGCGGACAGCTCGAACACGGTCCGGGTTGTGTCCCGCGCGGCCAACTGAAGCACGGTGCGCTGCCCGGTGAGCTGCCAACTACCGTACGGGGATACGGCGAGCGCCTCGCCGTGCAGATCGCTGTGCAGACCGTTGTGTACGAGCACCGCCACCTCGCCCCGTCCGCCGGGTGTCAGGTCCACCCGCGTGGTCTCGGCCTCGACGCTGATCCCGGGCGGCGGTCCGGACCGGCCCGGCACGGTCACGGTGAGGCAGTCCTCGACCGCGCCGGCGGGGGTCGTCATCACCACGCGTACGAGATGGTCGCCGCTCTCGGCATCGGGCGCCGGCCGCACGGTGAGCGGCAGCCGGGTGTGCCCGTCGGCGTCGATCCGTACGGTCCCCCGGGTCCAGTCGGCGGACCACCCCTCTGGGAGCAGCACGTCGACCGGACAATCACCGGCCGCATCACGCGAGTTGGAGGTCAAGGCGACCTCCGTACGCAGCGGCTCGGAGCCTTCCGCCGTGAGCGCGTAGGGCATGACCCGCACCGAGTACGGGGCGTTGCCCAGCGGCGCCGTGCCGGTGTTGTGCAGCCAGTAGCGGCTGAACACGGGCTGCACCGACTCGCGCAGAGGCTCCGTTCCGGGCGAGGGTTCGGAGGTGAGCCGTACCGTGGCGTACGCGTTGCCGCTCAGATCGAACACATCGTCCGGCGGATTCGCCGCGAGCCGCTCGTCGCCCGAGGGCTCCTCGAGCAGCCCGGTCCGCTCGGCGCCGACCACCACCATCTCCCTGATGAGCGTCGGCCGCACCGCCCGGCCATGCGTCTCCCGCAGCCGTACGGCGAAGGCCTCGCCGTCCTCCGTCTTCTTCACGGTCTCGACGAGGACCTGCCGGGACGGTTCGACCGAGAGGTGTGACATGGCGCGGGGAGCGGGTCCGTCATGGAGCGTGCCCGTCACGGCGGTGAGAGGCTGGTTGAACTCCCGTCCCCTGCGCAGGAGATCGGCCTCCCGCCAGTCGCCTTCGGACGCGACGAGCGCGTGCTCGAAGACATGGGTCCAGTGCTGCAGCTGGAAGGAGCTGCCGTCCGGCGCGGTCCGCCGGGGCGGATCCATCCACTCGGCGCTCGGCCGTCCCGTGCAGGACCGCATCAGGGTGCTGTGCAGGCGGCCCTCGGTGTCGATGGCGAAGCTGGGTGTGCCGCGGACGAGGACGCCGACGGTCCGGTCCTCGAACGGCTCGGCGGCCCCTTCGGGCGCGAGCGCCCCCAGGGCCGCGTCCCGGCGGACGGTCTCGGCGGGGGCGGCCAGCGCGCCCGGCAGGGCATCGCCGGTGAGGGCGAGAACGGGCAGGTCCCGTGGCCCCGTGAGGTCACACCCGGGCTGCCACACCTCGCGCAGCGGCGCCTGGGCGGGCACCAGGACGAGCGGGCTCTCGCGGTCCCGTACGGCCTTCGTGTACGCGGCGGGAGCAGCGGAAAGCACCGCGGCGGTGAAGGAGTTGACCTCGGGGCCGCCGAGGGCGATACGGAAGTCGGGCAGGCTGCTGTCGACGGCGAGATCGCCCCAGCGGGGGCCCCGGGCCCGGGTCGGGGTGGTCGTGACTCCGTGCTGCACGAGGGCGGTGACGAGGTCGCGGAGGGGGTCGCGGAGGGGGGCGCCAGGACCGTCCGCCGAGGGGGCCGCGGAGGGTGCGGTTGTCGTGGGGCGGGAGTGGGCGTCGGCCTTCTGGGCTCCGGCTGTCGCGGAACCGGTGCGGTCGTCGGTCTTTTCGGCTCCGGCCGTTGCGGCGCGGGAGTGGGCGTCGGCCTTCTGGGTTCCGGCTGTCGCGGAACCGGAGCCGCCACCGGAGGGGCCACCGGTCTCCTCGGCGCCCGGCGGCATCGGCTGTCCGTACCCGGGCAACCCGGCGTCCGGCAGCACGATCTCGCCGGCGCCGAGCGGACGTTCGCCCACCCGCGTGCCCTCGGGGCCGGTGAGCGCGACCCGGAGCGTCGACGACAGCGCGAACCAGTTCAGGCACGGTGTGTCCAGCGTCCAGGGCGCCCGCGTGTGGTCCACACCCGTATCGGTCTCCGGGAACGCGAACCCGCGCCCCACAGCTGCCGCGGCCGTCTCCGCCACCGGCAGCGCACCCGGCACATCCGCCGGGATCCGCAGCCTGAGCAGCTGGTCACTGCCCTCGAACTCGTCGACCCGCGTGGTGAGTTCCACCCGGTCGAGGCCCTCCCAGAGCGTGGTCGTACGGGTCCAGCGCACCGGCCCCGTACGGCCACGCGCCACGATGCGTGCACCGAGCGGACTGTGCTCCACCGCCACGGACTCGGCGGGCGCCGCACCCGAGCCCGTCCCCGGGCCCTTGGGCAGCAGGTGCCAGGGTCCTTCCTCGAAGAACGGATGCGCGGCGTACTCGTCCTGGACGACCAGTTCGTCGACCTCGCCTGGGGTGATCAGCTCGCGGCCGGAGCGCAGATCGGCCACCCGGCTGAGCCCGCCGCCGCGGGAGGGGTCGGCCTCGACGAGGAACATCCCGTTGGCGATGCGAAGGCACGACGGGGCACTTCCCGCGTCCCCGTCCACCGCCGCTCCGGACTCGGTGGCGCACCCTGTGCCCCTGCCCGTCGCCGCTTCGGAGGCCACGGCCCACCCCGCATCCCCGTCCACCGCCGCTCCGGACTCGGTGGCGCGCCCCGCGCCCCCGTCCCCCGCCGCTTCGGAGGCCACGGTCCACCCCGCGTCCCCGTCCACCGCCGCTCCGGACTCGGTGGCGCGCCCCGTGCCCCTGCCTGTCGCCGCTTCGGAGGCCACGGCCCACCCCGCGCCCCCGTCCACCGCCGCCTCGGACGCCACGACCCACCCCGCGGACACCGGCCCGTCCGTGCCCGCCAGCCACCATGTCCGGTGCCCGAGCGAGGGCACCTCGCGCGCGAGGAACGCGATCCGTGCCACCCCGTCGTGCACGTGCTCGACCAGCACGGGAGCGGGGGCGCCGCCCTCTTCGCCGCGTACGCCGATCCATGCCGCGTCCGCGACACCGAGCGCGTCCAGCGCGACGCTCGTCCGCACCACGTCCGTGCGGTCCCACGACACGGGGTTGAACACGGTCACAGCCACCACTCCGCCGGCGGCCGCACCCGCCTGCGCGGACAGGCTGAGCTTGTCGCCCGCCGCGGACTCGCCCGCCGCGGGCACCCGCGTGTCCACCGCGGCCGCCATCGCCGACAGCGCCGACTCCCGTACGGAATCGGCGAGTTCGTACGCCTCCCGCCACGTCGGCAGCAGATCCAGATACACCTGATCCGAGAAAGTTCCCGTCACCGCGTCATGGTGCGCCGCGTGCAGCAGATGCCGCCACGCCTTGTCCAGCGCGTCCGCCGGGTACGTCATCAGGCCGAGCGCATGGACCAGGGACGCGTAGGTCTCCGCTTCCTGGACCAGATACTCGGCCGCCCGGTGGGCCTGCTTCACGTCGGCGTACGTGACGTCCTTGCCGGTGTACACGGGGCCCATCTCCCGTGTCACCGGCAGCGGCCGCTCCCCCCGTGCCTCCAACTCGGCCCGTACGGCGGCGAAGTGCTGGCGCGGACCGGAGTGCTCCATGCGTGGCCAGGTGTAGCGGCGGTTCCACGCGTGCTGGACGTCCAGGCCCCAGGGGTGCGGCCAGGAGAAGTCGGTGCCCATCGGGATGAGGACGTTGCGGGTCGCCGCGCCCGTCCTCAACAGCTCGTACAGATCGAGGAGTTGCCCGGCCGCCGCCTCCGAGGACGCGGCCTTGTGGGAGAACCACCCGGCCGAGTAGTGCGCCGGCAGATAGTGCAGCAGCAGGCCGGAGCCGCTCGGCCCGATCCAGTCGTACTCGGCGGGCAGCTGCATCGCGCTCGGCGGGCGCAGCGCCTCGCCCCAGGTGTCCATCATCGGACCCCACTGATGGTGCGGACCGCGCGCGAACACCGCCGAGTCCAGACCCGCGTCCGCCATCAGGGACGGGAACGACGGATCGTGACCGAAGACATCCAACTGCCAGGCCGTACGGGGATTTCCGCCGAGCACGTCACGGTGGAAGCCGAGCCCGTGCACCGCGCCGCGGACGGTGGTCTCGGCGGAGGTCAGGTTCGTGGACGGCTCGTTGTACGTCCCGCCGACGATCTCTAGGCGCCCCTCGCGTATCAACTGCCGGATCTCTTCGCGATGTTCGGGATGCGTGTCCCAGAACGGCTTGAGGTAGTCGATCTCCGAGAGCACGAAGCGGTACGACGGGTCGTCCGCCGCCTGCTGCAGATGCAGCGGTACGAGCGTGAACGCCGGCACGCCCGTGTACTCCCAGCCCTTCTCCGGCTCGCCCTCGCGCTGCGGGGTGTCCCAGAGAGCGGTGTAGGCGGCCTGGGTGTTCCACCACATCGGGTCGTAGTGGAAGTGCGGGACCAGTCGGACGGTCCAGCCCGGTTCGGCGACCGTCAGCTCGAAGTCGTACGAGGCGAGCAGGCGGCCGTCGGAGGCGTGCACGTGCGCCGTGGCCGGCAGCCGGTCGCCCGGAGCGGCGTCCGCGATGCGGACCGGGACCTCGGCCCAGGACTCCAGTGACGTCTCCGACTGCCGTGCGCCACCGCCGAGTTCGGCCTTCGCGTCCACGCCCGCGTACGCCTCGGCCGTGTCGGCGCGCAGCAGGCGCGGCCGGGGTGTGGTGACGCCCTGGCCCCTGACCGAGATCCGGAGTGGGCCCGCCGGGCGGGTGCGGCGGATGCGGACCCGGACGACCTGCAGCGGATCGCTCTCGGGGCCCGTGAAGAGACCAGGTGTGGTGACACCGCTGACGTGGACGGAGAAAGCCTGGTCCGGCACGGGGGAGTTCCTTTACCTAAACCGCATTAGTGATCACACCCTGAACGGTGCGCAGGTCCTGTGTCAAGCGCCTGTCTGGGCAGGTGAGGTCAGGGGTGTTGACATGAGCTAAACCGCATTAGTAGCCTCGGCGCCGCGCCGCTATGGACTAACGTCCCGTGAAGTAGAGCCGTTTGGGGATAAGGAATCCGTTGACTGTCCCCGGGGTCGGGGGCGAGTATTCGGCGCAAGGTCTTGCATTTCGCATTTCTCGATTTCGGTTGTCGTATCAGGTCCGAGCAAAGGAGCCCCGGCCATGCGGATATCCCGTCGCGTCGCCACAGCCACCGCTTTCGCGGTCACCTCAGCCCTCGTCGCCACGGCGTGCGGAGGCACCGGATCGGGCGGCGACGGGAACAGCGAGTCGTCCGGGAAGATCGAAGGCACGGTCAAATTCCAGACCTGGAATCTGAAGACCAACTTCAAGGACTACTTCGAGGGCGTCATCGACGGCTTCGAGAAGAAGTACCCGGACGTCGAGGTCCAGTGGATCGACCAGCCCGCCGAGGGCTACGCGGACAAGCTCAGCGCGGACGCCACCGCGGGCACGCTGCCCGACGTCGTGAACGTCGCCCCCGACCTCGCCACCCCGCTCGCCAAGGCCGGCCTCGCGCTCAACCTCGACGAGGACCCGGCCGCCGCCAAGTTCAAGGGCGAGTACCTCGACGGCGCCTGGAAGGGCCACGAGATGCCGGGCAAGACCGGCACGTACGCGTTCCCCTGGTACCTGAACACCGGCCCGATGTTCTACAACAAGGCGCTGTTCAAGGACGCGGGCCTCGACCCCGAGAAGCCGCCGACGTCCTATGACCAGCTCTTCGCCGACTCCCTGAAGATGGCGGAGAACAGCGACCGCAAGATCGCCATGCTGTCCAACGCCCCGGCCGTCGAGGACTTCGGCCGCTACGGCGTCGAGCTGATGAACGCGGACAAGACCAAGTTCACCTTCAACGACGCCAAGGGCGTCGAGCTCGTCGAGAAGTACAAGGAGCTCTACGACAAGGGCGCCCTCGACGAGCAGGCCCTGACCGCCGTCGCGGAGTCCTCGGGCCGCAAGTTCCAGCAGCAGCAGATCGCCATGAACCCCGGCAGCGCGCACGACCTGGGGACGTACAAGAAGGAGGCCCCGAGCCTCTACAAGAACATCGGCGTCACGCCCGCGGTGAACAACACGGGCAAGGACAACATGTACGTCCAGGGCCTGATGGTGAACGCCCAGTCCAAGGTCAAGCCGGCCGCGATCGAGTTCGCCCACTGGGTGACGAACGCCGAGAACCAGGAGAAGTTCGGCCAGGAGGTGGCGGTCTTCCCGTCCACCAAGGGCAGCCTGGACAAGGAGTTCTACACCAAGGACGACGGGACCGACGAGGGCCGGATCAGGGTGGCCGCCGCCAAGTCGCTGAAGACCGCGGTCAACTACACCCCGGTGGTCTTCACCGAGCAGATGAAGACGGTCCTCAAGAACGAGGTGGCCAAGGCCATGCAGGGCAAGAAGTCGCCCAAGCAGGCCATGGACGACGCGGTCGCCGAGTGCGACAAGCTGCTGCAGCAGGCCGGCTGATCGGGCGCCCGAGGACCGTACGACATGAGCGACACGTCGACGAGGAACGGTGAGCCGGTCGCCAAGACCGGGCCGGCCACCGCCCCCTCGCCCCCCGCGCCCGCCGCAGTTCACGCCGGCCCGGCCTCGCCCAAGCGGCGCGGCATCCGCACCCACCTGCCGAGCACGCCCTGGCTGTTCCTGCTGCCGGGCTTCTCGATCATCGGCGGCTTCGTCCTCTTCCCGTTCTTCTCCACGGTGTCGAGCTCGTTCACCGACCAGCGCACCCTGATCGCGGGGAAGTGGGTCGGGGGAGCGAACTATCAAGAGCTGTGGCAGGACGAGATGTTCTGGACGGCGCTGCGCAACAGTCTTCTGTACATCGTGGGCGTCGTACCGCCGCTGGTGATCCTGCCGCTGCTGCTCGCGATGCTGGTGCAGCGCTATCTGCCGGGCATTTCGTTCTTCCGCTCCGCCTTCTACACCCCCGTGGTCGCCTCCGTCGTCGTGGTCGGCCTGATCTGGGTCTGGATGCTCGACGACCGCGGCCTGGTCAACGCCGTGCTCGGCGCGATCGGGATCGGACCCGTGGCCTTCCTCAGCGACCAGTGGCTGCTGCTCATCAGCGCCATGCTGGTCACGGTCTGGAAGGGTCTCGGCTACTACATGATCATTTACATGGCCGCGCTCGGGAACGTACCGAAGGAGCTGCACGAGGCCGCCGCCGTGGACGGAGCCGGGGCGATCCGCCGCTTCTTCACGGTCACCGTGCCGGCCGTGCGCTCCACGATGGTCCTGGTCGCCGCGCTCTCCTCGGTCAACGCCTTCAAGGTCTTCTCCGAGGTCTATCTGATGGCCGGACCCAACGGCGGCCCCGGCGGCGAGGACACCACCCTCGTCATGCTGATCAAGCAGGTCGGCACCGGTCTGAGCGGACGCGTCGGCTATGCCTCCGCGATCTCCGTCGTCGTCTTCGTGATCACCCTTGGCCTGATGCTGCTCGTGCTGAAGGCGGACAAGAAGGAGGGCGACGCATGAGCGCGCAGACCCTGGACTCCCCGAAGCGGCAGGAACCGGCGCCGAAGCGGCGCGGGACCCGCAGGCCCCGTCCGTCCGTGAAGGACAAGTTCCTCGCCGAGGGCGGACGGCGGCCGCCGGCGTGGAAGCTGGTCCTGCGCTACCTGCTGCTCCTGGCCGTGTTCGCGATCATGGTGGGCCCCTTCCTGTGGCAGCTGTCCACCTCGCTCAAGGGCGCGGGCGAGGACATCTACAGCTACCCGCCGAAGCTGCTGCCCTCCGAGCCGACCTTCGACAACTACGGCAAGGTCGCCGAGCTGATCCCGGTCTGGGACTTCGCCCTCAACTCCCTGAAGGTCGCGCTCGCCAACGTCCTCACCAACGTGATCGGCGCCGCGCTCGCCGGATACGCCCTGGCCCGCCTGAAGTTCCGCGGCCGCAAGCTCGCCACCGTCGCGTTCGTGATGGCGATGCTGGTGCCGGTCGAGTCGATCATCATCGCCCAGTTCATGACGATGCGGGAGCTCGGCCTCAACAACACCCTCACCGGTGTGGTCCTGCCCGCCTGCATCGGCGCCCTGAACGTGCTCCTGATGCGCAACGCCTTCTCCAACATCCCGTACGAGATCGAAGAGGCCGCCTTCGTCGACGGCGCCAACGCCTGGCAGCGGTTCACGAGGATCGCGCTGCCGGCGGTCAAGGGCACGATCGCCGTCGTCGCGATCTTCGCCTTCATGGGCGCCTGGGACGACTTCCTGTGGCCGCTGATCGTGCTGAGCGACCAGTCCAACTTCACGCTCACCATCGGCCTGAACTATCTGCACGGCACCTTCGCGAACAACCAGCGCCTGGTGGCGGCGGGCACGATCATCGCCGTCGCGCCCCTGATCGTGCTGTTCGCCTGTCTGCAGCGCTTCTTCTTCCGCGGGGTGGGTGAGGGCGCCGTCAAGGGCTGACTCCCTGAGCGACCTCCCGCCCCCTGCACGCCCGTAACGCTAGGACCCCCATGCCCGACGCCGCCCGCCCGCACGCCGATGCCCCTCGCACCCCCCGGTTCGGTGCCAACTACACGCCCACGCAAGGCTGGTTCCACCACTGGCTCGACTTCGACCTCGACGCCGTACGGGCCGACCTGGACTCGATCGCCGCGCTCGGCCTCGACCACATCCGGGTCTTCCCGCTGTGGCCGCTGTTCCAGCCCAACCGCACCCTGATCCGCCCGCGCGCCGTCGAGCAGCTGGTGCAGCTGGCCGACGCGGCCGGCGAGCGCGGCCTCGACGTCAACGTCGACGGTCTGCAGGGACACCTGTCGAGCTTCGACTTCCTGCCGGCCTGGACCCAGACCTGGCACCGGCGGAACATCTTCGCCGACCCCGAGGTGATCTCCGGTCAGGAGGAGTACCTGCGCACCCTCGCGGCCGCGCTCGCCGACCGGCCCAACTTCCTCGGCATGACCATCGGCAACGAGATCAACCAGTTCTCGCACGACCCGCACCCCGATCCGGACCGCATCTCCCATGAGCAGGCCGCGACTTGGCTGGAGCGGATGCTCGCCGCGTGCGAGGCGGGCGCGCCCGGCAGGTTCCATCTGCACGCCGAGTACGACGCCGCCTGGTACCAGGACGCCCACCCGTTCACGCCCGCGCAGGCCGCGCGGCTCGGCGGGGCGACCGCGGTGCACTCCTGGGTGTTCAACGGAACGGCCCAGCGCCACGGCCGTACGGGAGTGGCGACCGAGCACCACGCCGCGTACATGATCGAGCTGGCCCGCGCCTGGCACACGGACCCGGCGCGCCCCGTCTGGCTGCAGGAGGTCGGCGCGCCGGCGCCGCACATCCCGGCCGAGCACGCCGCGCACTTCACCGAGCGCACCGTCGCCAACGCGCTGGACTGCACGGACGTCTGGGGCGTGACGTGGTGGTGCTCCCACGACGTCTCCCGCGAGCTCGCCGACTTCCCCGAACTCGAGTACAGCCTCGGCCTGCTGACCAACGAGCGCGAGGTCAAGCCGGCCGGTGCGGCGATCGCCCGGATCGTCGAGGAGTGGCAGTCCAAGGAGTACGCGCCCGCTCCCCGTACGACCGCACTCGTCCTCGACACCGGGGACACCGTCGCCTCTCCGCAGCGCGAACTCTGCGGCCCGGGGGGCACCTTCTTCGAGGCCTGGCACCGTCTGACGGCTCAGGGCGTCCGCCCCGCCGTGGTCCTGGCCGAGCACGAGCACGACACCGAGCACCTGGCCGCGCGCGGGATCACCGCCGTGGTCAGTCCTGAAGAGGTCGACTGACTCTCCCCACAAGGAGCTTCCTGCAATGACGCAGCCACGCCCCACCTCCGGGGTCCGTCCCACCTCCGGGATCCGTCCCACCTCCGGGATCCGTCCCACCCGTCGCACCGTGGTGCTCGGTTCGGCCGCCGCGGCGGCCGGGCTGATCGCCACTTCGCTTCCGGCTCAGGCCTCGGCCAAGGACAAGAAGAAGGCCGCGGAGAACCTGCAGCCGTACGCCTCCTACTGGTTCCCCGACTCGCTGCCCGCCGGCTCCCCGGGCGCCGGGATCACCTGGCGTTCCCTGAAGACCTGGACGCCCGAGTCCGACGCCGATCTCGCGTACAACCGCTCGACCGTGCCGATGGCCGAGCGGTTCACGCCGGTCGCGGTGAACACCACGGCCCGCGCGGGCCAGGGGCGCCTCGCCTCGCTCGTCTCCTTCGAGACGACCGCGTCCAACCCGTCGCAGGGCGCGGCGACGGCCGACTACTACGCCCTGACCCACTGGGCGTACATCGACGAACTGGTCTTCTGGGGCGGCTCCTCCGGTGAGGGGATCATCCTCGCGCCCAACGCGCCGGTCGTGGACGCCGCCCACCGCAACGGCGTCCCCGTCATCGGCAACATCTTCCTGCCCCCGGCCGCGTACGGCGGTCAGCTGCAGTGGACCCGGGACCTCGTGCAGAAGGACGCGCTCGGCCGTTTCCCGATCGCCGAGAAGCTGGTGCGGGTGGCCACCGCGTACGGCTTCGACGGCTGGTTCGTGAACACCGAGACCGGCGGGGGCGACGCGGCGCTCGCCACGCAGATGCTCGCGTTCCTGAAGGAGCTCAAGCGTCTGGGCGAGCCGCACGGTCTGCGGGTCACCTGGTACGACTCGATGATCAAGAACGGTTCGGTGGTCTGGCAGGACTGCCTGAACGCCGAGAACCAGGACTTCTTCCAGGCGTCCGACACGATGTTCCTCAACTTCAACTGGACGGCGGCGGACCTGAGTTCCTCCGGGGCGCTCGCCCAGAACCTCGACCGCGACCGGTACGAGCTGTGGGCGGGCGTGGACGTCGAGGCGTCCGGCTGGAACAAGCCGGTCAACTGGGAGGCACTCTTCCCGAGCGGCGGCTCGCACGTCACCTCGCTCGGCTTCTACCGGCCCGAGTGGACCCGCAACCACCTGCCGGCGGACCGTACGCCCGGCCAGTTCCACGCGGCCGACGACCAGTTCTGGACCGGCACCTCGCTCGACCCGTCGCGCCCGTCCACCGGCTCCTGGCGTGCGCCCGCCACCGCGGTCGCCGACCGGTCCACGGTCACGTCCCTGCCGTTCGGCTGCACCTTCAACACCGGTCACGGCCTCAAGTGGTACGAGGACGGCGCGGTCCGCTCCGACGCAGCCTGGAACCAGCTCGGCCTCCAGGACGTGCTGCCAGGACGCAGATGGGTCGTGCGCGGCACGGGCAACCGGCCCGCCGTGACGTTCGACTTCGCGGATGCCTGGCGCGGCGGTTCGTCCGTCCTGGTCGACGGCACCCTGAACGCGCCCGTCGTGATCGAACTGCACGCACCCGGCTCCCGTTGAGTGCCGACACGGTGGTGCGCCTCGCCCAGCGTGCGGTCTCGGGTGCGGTGCGGGTCGAGCTCGGCGTCGCGCTGCGGGAGCCGTCCGAGGCCGGGGCTCCGCTGACGTACTCGTTCCTGTCGGCAGGCGCCCCGGGCGCCGACTGGTCCACGGCGGACGTCCGTCTGAACTCGCTCGGCACCGGCACGATCCACGGTCTGGCGGTACGGCTGACCGGCAGCGGAGCCGTGAAGTGGCGGCTCGGCGGGCTGCTCGTGCAGGACGCGCAGGAGTCCGTGGCCGCACCCACCGGGCTCAAGGTCGACAAGGCCTCCGGCGACGGGCAGTTCCGGCTGTCCTGGCAGGGCGCATCCGGCCGCGTACGGCAGTACGAGCTGCATCGCGTCCTCGCGGACGGCACTCGGCGGTACCTGACGGGAACGTGCGCGAACGCCGCGTATCTCAAGGGTCTCACCGTCGAGCAGGGCGAGCGCGAGATCCGCTTCGAAGTACGGTCCGTAGGGGAGCTCTACAGCACCTCGGCGACCGCGAGCACCACCCACGCCTGGTGACACGGCACCCCGGGTGACGTCGCACCTCGGTAATGCGGCACTCCAGTAACGCAGCACCCCAGTAACACCGCACCCCAGTAACACCGCTCCTCAAGGAAGTTGGAGTCCCCTCATGCATGACGACCGCGCCCTCGTAGAGGCCCGCCTCAAGCGCGTGCTCGAAGAGCGCATCCGTCCCGCCGTCTACCCCGAGTCCGTGCCGCTCACGGTCGAGGCCTGGACCGCGCCCGGTGAGCCCGTGCCGGTCGAGGAGGGTCTGGCCGCGACGCACGAACCGGTGCGGGTCGGCGACGCATGGGGGGCTCCCTGGGCCACCACCTGGTTCAAGGTGACCGGCGAGGTGCCGGCCGCGTGGGCGGGCCGTACCGTCGAGGCCGTGCTCGACCTGGGCTTCGACGAGCGGATGCCCGGCTTCCAGTGCGAGGCCCTCGTCTACACCCCGGCCGGCGAGCCGCTGAAGGCGGTCAACCCGCGCAACCAGTGGGTGCGGGTGGGGGAGTCGGTCGCCGGCGGCGAGCGCGTCGAGTGGCACCTCGAAGCGGCCTCGAACCCGGTGCTGCTCGGCGACAAGCCGTTCCGTCCGACGCGGCTCGGCGACAAGGACACGGCCGGCTCGGAGCCCCAGTACCGCCTGGAGCGGATGGACCTCGCGGTCTTCGACCGTGAGGTCTGGGAGCTGATAGCCGACCTCGAAGTCCTCGGCGAGCTCATGGAGGAGCTGCCCGTCGAGGGCGGGCGCCGCTGGGAGATCCTGCGCGCGGTCAACCGCTGCCTCGACGCGGTCGACCTCCAGGACGTCAACGGTACGGCCGCGGCGGCCCGTTCGGAGCTCGCCGGCGTGCTGTCCGCCCCCGCGGACGCCTCCGCCCACCGGATCAGCGCGGTCGGTCACGCCCATATCGACTCGGCCTGGCTGTGGCCGCTGCGCGAGACGGTCCGCAAGGTCGCCCGTACGACGTCCAACATGACCAACCTCCTCGAAACCGAGGAGGAGTTCATCTTCGGGATGTCCCAGGCCCAGCAGTTCGCCTGGATCAAGGAGCACCGCCCCGAGGTGTACGCCAAGGTCAAGAAGGCCGTCGCCGAGGGCCGCTTCGTACCGGCCGGCGGCATGTGGGTCGAGTCCGACACCAACATGCCGGGCTCGGAGGCGATGGCCCGCCAGTTCGTGCACGGCAAGCGCTTCTTCCTCGACGAGTTCGGCATCGACAACGACGAGGCCTGGCTGCCCGACACCTTCGGCTTCGCGGGCGGGCTGCCGCAGATCATCAAGGCCGCGGGCTCCAAGTGGCTGCTCACGCAGAAGATCTCGTGGTCGCAGATCAACAAGTTCCCGCACCACACGTTCAACTGGGAGGGCATCGACGGGACGCGGATCTTCACGCACTTCCCGCCCGTCGACACCTACAACTGCTCGATGCTGGGCCGTGAAATCGCCCACGCGGCACGGAACTTCAAGGATAAGGGCGTCGCCAAGCACTCGCTCGCGCCGACCGGCTGGGGCGACGGCGGTGGCGGCACCACTCGCGAGATGCTGGCGAAGGCGCGCCGCATGCGCGACCTCGAAGGCTCCGCGCAGGTCGTCTGGGAGAAGCCGGCGGAGTTCTTCGCGAAGGCCGAGGCGGAGTACCCCGAGCCGCCCGTCTGGGTCGGCGAGCTCTACCTGGAACTCCACCGCGCGACGCTGACGAGCCAGGCGAAGACGAAGCAGGGCAACCGGCGTTCGGAGCATCTGCTGCGCGAGGCGGAGCTGTGGGCGGCGACCGCGGCCGTACGTGCCGGGTTCCCCTACCCGTACGCCGACCTTGACCGCATCTGGAAGACGGTCCTGCTCCACCAGTTCCACGACATCCTGCCGGGGTCGTCGATCGCGTGGGTGCACCGGGAGGCGGAGAAGACGTACGCGGCGGTCGCCGCGGAGCTGAACGCGATCATCGCGGCGGCGCAGGGGGCGCTGGCGGGCTCGGGCTCCGTCGAACTGGTCTTCAACGCGGCGACGCACACGCGGTCGGGTGTGGCGGCGGGCGGTGCGGGCGCGGCCGTGGTGACCGGCTCGGTCGCGCTGTCCCCGCGCGGCGACGGTGGCTTCGTGCTCGACAACGGGCTGCTGCGGGTGGAGATCGACGAGCGGGGTCTGGTGGTGTCGGCGTACGACATCGGGGCCGCGCGCGAGACCTTGGCGCCGGGTGCGGCGGCGAACCTCCTCCAGATCCACCCGGACTTCCCGAACATGTGGGACGCGTGGGATGTCGACGAGTTCTACCGCAACGTGGTCACGGATCTGACGGACGTGGACTCGGTGCGTGTGACGGCCTCGGAAGGGGACCGGGTCGCCGTGGAGGTCGTACGGTCCTTCGGCTCTTCGCGCGCCACCCAGGTCCTCACCCTGCTCGCGGGGGAGAAGCGCCTCGACATCGAGACCGAGGTCGACTGGCACGAGACGGAGAAGTTCCTCAAGGCGGCCTTCCCGCTCGACGTGCACGCGGACCGGTACGCCTCGGAGACCCAGTTCGGTCACCTCTACCGTCCGACCCACACCAACACCTCTTGGGAAGCGGCCAAGTTCGAGGCCTGCAACCACCGCTTCGTGCACCTGGAGGAGCCCGGCTTCGGCGTCGCCCTGGTCAACGACTCGACGTACGGCCACGACGTGACCCGCACGGTCCGCCCCTCGGACTCCGGCACGACCACGACCGTCCGCCTCTCCCTGCTCCGTGCCCCGCGCTTCCCGGACCCGGAGACCGACCAGGGCCTCCACCGCTTCCGCTACGCACTCGCCCCCGGCGCCTCGGTCGTGGACGCGGTCCGCGAGGGCTACGCCATCAACCTCCCGGAACGCCGGGTGACAGGCGCCGCTCCGGTGTCGCCCCTGTTCACCGCGGCCTCGCCCGCCGTCACGATCAGCGCGGTCAAGCTGGCGGACGACGGCTCGGGCGACGTGGTGGTCCGCGTCTACGAGTCGGCGGGCGGCCGCGCCCGCACGTCCCTGCGGGTGGACCTGGACACCACGTCGGTGGTGGCGACGGACCTCCTGGAGCGCCCCCTGCCCGACGCCCCGCCGTACGCGGTACGGGACGGCGAGGTCGCCTTGTCCCTCCGCCCGTTCGAACTGGTGACGCTGCGGTTCACGCGCTGACGCCCGCCGTCACGCGCCGGGCCGCGGAACTCTTCCACCGGCCCGGCGCGCGGCGTATCCACGACCGTTCCTGTCGCGCTGCTCGCCCTTTGTGATCACGGATCTCGACACAAGGGGCGGGGGGCTGCAAGATCGTCACGTGACCTTCATGGCCAGACCGCTCCTCTTCCTCGACGTGGACGGCCCTCTCAACCCGTACGCGGCCAAGGCCCACCGGCGGCCCGAGGGCTACACAACCCTGCGTGTCCCCCAGGACGACGACCGGTGGGGCGGCGGGTACGCCATGCGCCGCCGGCCGCTGCGCGTCTGGCTCAATCCCGGGCACGGCCCGCAACTGCTCGCTCTCGGCTACGACTTGTGCTGGGCCACCACATGGATGGCCGACGCCAACCGCTGGATCGCTCCGGTTCTCGGCCTCCCCGAGCTTCCCTACGTCGACTTCGGCGAAGCGCTGTTCGCCGAACGCGTCGACGGCGTCCACTGGAAGACGGCCCCGCTGGTCGCCTACGCCGCGGGCTGCCCCTTCGCGTGGGTCGACGACGAACAGAGCGCCCTGGACGACACCTACGTGTTCGCGCACCATCGGGGCGCGGCGCTTCTGCATCACGTCAACCCGCGCATCGGCTTGCGCACCCCGGACTTCGCCACGCTCGCCGCGTTTGCCGAAGGCTCCTAAGCGGTGTGTTCACGGAACGCCCGTGGTCTCCTCTCCCACCCATAACCACCGCATGGGCCGACCGTGCCATGATGCCCGTTTCGGCAATCCGGAAGGGGCGTGGGCGTGAGGGGCGGGCCCGGGGTGCGGATGACGCGGGTGGGGGATCGGTGGCGGGTGAGCCGGGCGTGGCCCGTCGCGTTGCGGCCGTATGTCCACAGCTACGCCGGGTACTGGGAGGAAGCCGCCACCCCGTTCCGCGTGCGGATCGTGCCCACCGGTCGTGCCGTCGTCCTGATCAGCCTCGGTGAGCCCTTCGCCCAGGTGCACCGCCTGAGCGAGCACGGTCCCGCGGTGCGGGTGGTCGGGTCCCTGATCGCGGGCCTCGAGGACGGACCGCGGATCGCGGACCATCCCGGTGGGCAGGAGGCGATCCGGCTCGAGCTCACACCCCTGGGCGCGTACCGCCTGTTCGCGCTGCCGATGCGGGAGTTGACCAATACCGTCGTCGAGCTGACGGACGTGCTCGGACCGCGCGCCGGGGAGCTGGTGGAGCGGCTGTCCCACGCGCGCGACTGGGCCGAGCGCTTCGACCTGCTCGACGCGGCGCTGCTCGGCCGGCTCGGCGAAGGACCCGCGCCCGCGCACGAGGTGGCCCACGCCTGGCAGTTGCTCGAACGGTCGGGCGGCACCATCCCCGTCGCCCGGATCGCGCAGGAGATCGGCTGGAGCCATGGGTACCTCGTACGGAAGTTCACCCAGCAGATCGGCCTGACACCGAAGATGTCGGGCCGGGTGCTCAGGTTCCATCGCGCGATCGGGCTCATGGCGCGCGGCGCCGTCGATCTGAGCGCGCTCACCGCCACCTGCGGGTTCTACGACCAGGCGCATCTCAACCGGGAGTTCCGCGCCCTCGCCGCCATCACCCCCGGCCAGATCGTCGCCGCACGGGTGACGGAAGGCGCCGTACCCCTCTGACCTGCGGCTTTCGGTGCGAGGTCAAATTCGTCCAAGCCAGCCCGCGCACCGACTCTCTACCGTCCCTGAATGTGATCGTCCGCCGCGGGGCAGACCGATCGACCACACGTCACAGGGGGACCCACATGTCGAATCAGCGCCGTGGACGCTGGGAGCGCTACAAGGTCACGCGCCCCTTCTCGCCGCAGGACCTCGCGGGGCTCTGGGGGTCGATCATCGGCATTGTGGCGCTGGCCGCACTCCTCGGCTGGGCGCTCGACATGAAGGGCGGCGTCGTGATCGTCGCCGCGATCCCGTTCATCTCGCAGTGGTTCGACCAGAAGCGGATCCTGTTCCAGTTCGACGCGGCCGGTGTCCGGATCGGCAATGTGGTGCTGCCCTGGAACGACGTCACCCAGTTCGTCGTCGCCACCCCCGCGCAGGGCGACGCCCTCATCGGCGTACGGCTGCAAGAACGCGCGATGCTCCCGGCCGGTGTCGCGGTGCCGCCGGCGCACCCCGCGATGCCCGCGCCCCTGTATGTGGCGGTGCAGAGCCACAAGTTCGACCTCAACCAGATGCTGGGCAAGGCGCGCAAGTACGCCCCCGCCCACCTCCAGATCGTCGTCGCCGAGCCCACCGGCGAACGCGTCGCCTCGTAAAGCGGGCGGCTCCCGAACGGGGGGCCGGGCGGGCCGGACCAGCGGCCCGCCCGGTTTCTTTCCGTTTCAGAGGGCGGTGGGCCGGACCATGCACACCCGCGGCCATCGGTCGAGGCCGAGCTCGCCCTCGTACGCCCTGATCTTCCGCAGCCCCGGCCCGAGTTCCCGCTCGCCGAGCACCCGGAATCCGAGCCTTCGGTAGTACGGCGCGTTCCACGGCACCTCGGCGAAGGTCGTCAGCGTGAGGGCGCCGAGCCCCGCGCCCCGGGCGTACGCCGCGGCATGGTCGAGCAGCGCACGCCCCACGCCCCGCCGCGCCACCGACGGATGCACGGACACCTGCTCCACATGCAGCGCCCCGTCCACCGGCTCCGCGATCAGATACGCGACCGGTTCGTCCTCGGGTGCGATCACGGCGACCCACGCACGACCGGCGCGGCGGAACTCCTCCAGTACGTCGAGCGCGGGCGGTTCGTCCTCGGCGATCTCCGCCATCCCCACGGTGCGAAACGGCTCTCCGGCCGCCCGCTCGATATCCCGCAGCCGAGGAAGATCGGCCAATGTGGCCTGCCGGATTCGCATGGTTCGAGTATCGGCCGTGTCCGCGCGTGCGGCGCACACGCGGGACGCGCTGTGTCCACCGAGGTTGACACGCGGTAGCGTCCCCGGGGGCACAACGGACGCCATGGGCAGGGGAGATCAGAGTGAGTGTGTCGACGGGGACGCAGGGGGGCCGGGTTCCGGCGCAGGGCGAAACGCGGGGTCAGGGCGTCAGCGCCTGGCGCTCGCTGAGCAGAACGCTCGGACTGATCCTCTTCGCGTGGGTGGCGGCCGTCGCCAACACCGCAATCGCCTATCTGACCTTCGGCAAGGAGTGGATCCCGATCACCGTCGGGCTGGTCCTCTGCCTCACCTTCACCATCCTGCTGATCCTGCTCCACCGCGCCTGGTGGCTGGCGGTCCTGTCGCTCGCGCCCGCGCTCTTCGTGCTCGTCGGCTCGGTACAGCTCGGGCCCGACGGGGCCCTCGAGCATCGCGGCGTACGGGAGAGCGTGGTCGTCGTGGCGGACAGCGCCGCCGGCACCTCCTCGAAGGAGCACCGTCTGACCCTGCGCAACGAGCGAGGCGAGGAGCTCGCCGAGAAGCTGGTGTACCGGGGCGGGGCCGGATCCCCCGATGTCGGCGACGCGTTGGACATCCTGCGCGATCCGGACGGCAGGGTGCCGATGGAGCAGGCCGCCGAGGTCGACTCCTCGGGGCAGCTGGCAAGTGTGCTCGGCGGCACGGTGACGTGGACCCTGTTCGCGCTGCTTGCCGGTTGGCGCGGGCACGTACGACGCCGCATGGGCCGCGAGCTCGCGGACCTGCCCACCTTCTAGGACAGGTCCGCGCCGTCGGACCCCAACGCTCCGTACACCCGGGCCAGCGAGTGGAACGCCTCCTTCGTCTCCCACGCGTCCGGGTCGAGCGCCGACACCTTCACCACTCCGAAGCTCGCCATGTCCAGGTCGTGCCGGGGGTCGGCGGAGTGCGGGTTCGACGGCTCGCTGAAGACGAACGCGAAGGCGCCGTGCACCTGCGATGCGGCGTATACGGCGAGGAGTTCCTCCAGGTAGCGGGCCTGGACGTGTTCGTCGCGCCGGCAGGACTGCTTGACCGTGGGCGGTGAACGGAACCAGTTGACGATGCGGTAACCGCCCGGACCGAGCCGCTCCGCACCCTCGAAGGTGCAGCAGCCGAACTCCGTGATGACCACCGGTTTGCCGAAACGCCGCAAGGCCGCGACCGACTCCTCGTAGCCCTGCTCGTTCGAGGACAGCCGGTACAGGTTCACACCCACCACATCGAAGAGATCCCAGTCGACCTCCTCCCAGAAGCCCGCGGCGTACGTCAGCGGGCCGGAGAAATGCGTGCGGCAGAGCGAAGCGGCCCGCGCCAGAAGTGAGTTGAGTCTTCGCGTCGTACGGGTGTGGAGGCGACGGCCCATCACCTGGAGCACCGCGAGACGGGCCGTGAACGTCGGTCCCGGCAGGATGCCCTGCGCGAAGAGCGAGTGCTCGCAGCCGGCCACCAGCGTGATGCGGTCCCCGTGCCGCAGGCGCAATTCCTCGGCGGCTTTCGCCGCCTGGACGAGCTGTGTGAGCACACCTTCCCGCGGACCGGTGGGCCGCCGGGGCTGCAGCCATACGTCGAGGCCGAGCCGCAGTGCCCAGTCCGCCGCCTGGGCAAGCCGCTCCACCGACGACCCGAACAGACACACCGTCGTGCAGTGCAGCTCCTCGCGGATGACGCGCAGATCGCGCCGTACGGCAGAGGGGTCCCAGGACGTACGGGTGAGCTCGCCGCGGCTGTACGCGGTCCCCGTGTCGTAGTCGATCCCGCGCAGCTCCACCGCGGCCCGGACCTACGCGCCCGTGCTGATCAGTTCGTCCGCGGGACTGTTCACCGGCTGGGGCGTGCCGGTCAGGTCCAGGACGAACAGAGGGAGGGCGAGGCTGTCGGCGCGGGCGCGGGCGTCGTCCGTATAGCCCGCGAGGGAGAAGCAGACCGGGACCGAGGAGTCGTTGAGAGCGGAGAGCCATACGCACTCGACGTCGCGCAGGCTCATCGAGCGTGTCGTCGGCTCGACCTGGGCACGCAGCCCCGGCGCGATGAGACCCACACCGGACGCGGCCCGCTGCTCGGCCCGCCGGATGTCCTTGTAGCCGAGCCAGCGCAGATACAGCGCGGCGGCCTGCACCGCGTCCCGCGCTGTGCGAATGGTCACGGGGTGGAAGGCGGGCCGCGGCGCGGGCGCGGTCGGCGGCAGCGGGATGTGCAGCGGCAGCGGCGCATGACCCGGCGCCGGTCCCGACGCGGCGGGTCTCACCGGGATGCGGAGCACCGCGCCGCAGTCGCAGCCCAGCTCCGGCTGGGGCCACTGATCACATCGTCCGCAGGACTCGCAGCGGACGGTGACCCAGTCGTCCTCCCAGGTCACATGCGTGATGGGGAGGGGCTGGGCGCCGCGCTGCAGCGGCGGCGAGACCGGCGTACCGCAGGAGCAGGGATAGACGTGCGGTGCGTACAGATGCTCGCGCCGGCAGAGCGGACAGCGCACCGGAATGCCTCCGGACATCGGCGTCCCCCCTCCCGTACGAACCCACGAACACGACCCGGTGCGCCTCTCATCGTCCACCAAACACCAAGCTCTGGGGAGGGATTCGCGCACCTTCATCGCACCGTAGGGCCTTGACGCCTCCCTCGGCCTGCTCTTACATTGCTTCCATATAGCAGAAGAAAACTTCCGCATGGTGAAAGTGGCGGAAGCGCCCGACAGCCGACCGGCTCGAACCGGCCAGGACGCAGGAGTTACGCGATGCCTCGAATGACAGCCGCCCACGCGGCAGTGGAGATCCTCAAGCGCGAGGGCGTTACCGACGCGTTCGGAGTGCCGGGCGCCGCGATCAACCCCTTCTACAAGGCGCTGAAGGAGGTCGGTGGCATCGACCACACCCTCGCGCGGCACGTCGAGGGTGCGACCCACATGGCCGAGGGCTACACCCGCACCAAGGCGGGCAACATCGGTGTCGCCATCGGTACGTCTGGTCCGGCCGGCACCGACATGATCACCGGGCACTACTCGGCCGCCGGTGACTCGATCCCGATCCTGGCCATCACCGGCCAGGCCCCGAGCCACCTCCTGCACAAGGAGGACTTCCAGGCCGTCGACATCGCCTCGATCGCCAAGCCGCTCACCAAGATGGCCGTCACGGTCCTCGAGCCGGCCCAGGTCCCCGGCGTCTTCCAGCAGGCCTTCCACCTGATGCGCTCCGGCCGTCCCGGCCCGGTCCACATCGACCTGCCGATCGACGTGCAGCTCGCCGAGATCGACTTCGACCCGGACACGTACGAGCCGCTGCCGGTCTACAAGCCGTCCGCGACCCGCGCCCAGATCGAGAAGGCGATCTCCTTCCTCCTGGAGTCCGAGCGCCCGCTGATCGTCGCCGGCGGCGGCATCATCAACGCCGACGCCTCCGACCTCCTGGTCGAGTTCGCCGAGCTCACCAACACCCCGGTCGTGCCCACCCTCATGGGCTGGGGCACCATCCCGGACGACCACGAGCTGAACGCCGGTATGGTCGGCCAGCAGACCGGTCACCGCTACGGCAACGCCACGTTCCTGGAGTCGGACTTCGTCCTGGGCATCGGCAACCGCTGGGCCAACCGTCACACCGGCTACAAGCTGGACGTGTACCGCGAGGGCCGCAAGTTCGTCCACGTGGACATCGAGCCGACCCAGATCGGCAAGATCTTCGCCCCGGACTACGGGATTGCCTCGGACGCCAAGGCCGCTCTCGAGCTGTTCGTCGAGGTCGCCAAGGAGCTCAAGGCCGCCGGCAAGCTGCCCGACCGCAGCGAGTGGGTCGCCTCGCACCTGGACCGCAAGGCCACGCTGCAGCGCCGTACGCACTTCGACGACATCCCCATGAAGCCGCAGCGCGTCTACGAGGAGATGAACAAGGCGTTCGGCAAGGACACCCGCTACGTCACCACCATCGGTCTGTCCCAGATCGCCGGTGCGCAGATGCTGCACGTGTACAAGCCGCGCCACTGGATCAACTGCGGCCAGGCCGGCCCGCTCGGCTGGACCATCCCGGCCGCGCTCGGTGTCGCCAAGGCCGACCCGGACAGCCCCGTCGTCGCCCTCTCCGGTGACTACGACTTCCAGTTCATGATCGAGGAGCTCGCGGTCGGTGCCCAGCACCGCATCCCGTACATCCACGTCCTCGTGAACAACGCCTACCTGGGCCTGATCCGTCAGGCGCAGATCGGTCTGGACATCAACTTCCAGGTCAACCTGGAGTTCGAGAACCAGAACAGCCCCGAGCTGGGCGTCTACGGCGTCGACCACGTCAAGGTCGCCGAGGGCCTCGGCTGCAAGGCGATCCGCGTGACCGACCCGGCCGACCTCGCCGAGGCCTTCGAGAAGGCCAAGAAGCTGGCGCAGGAGCACCAGGTGCCGGTGGTCGTCGAGGCGATTCTGGAGCGCGTCACCAACATCGCGATGAGCCCGACCGCGGACATCAGCGCGGTCAAGGAGTTCGAGGACATCGCGACCGAGGACTGGCACGCGCCGACGGCGATCCTGCCGCTGAAGGCCTGATCCGCGCCTGATCCGCGCCTGATTCCCGCCTGATCCGAGGGGCGGCCCATCCGGAGGGGGATGGGCCGCCCCTTCGGCGTTCCCCCGACGGGTCAGGCGTCCGTCGTCGTCTTCGTCCCCGCCCGGCGCGACCACCGCACCACCGCGGGGCCGACCGCGACGGCGACGGTCGCCGCCAGCAGGACCGCCGTGATCGGCTGGGTGAGGAAACCGGTGAGGTCACCGCCGAAGATGCGCATCGAGCGCCGGAAGGACGACTCCAGGAGTTCTCCGAGGACAAAGGCGAGTACCAGCGGCCCGGGTTCGAAGCCGGTCTTCTTCATCAGGTAGCCGAGCACGCCGAGCCCGACCGTCAGCAGCATGTCGAAGGCGCTCATGTTGATCGTGTACGCGCCGATCATCGTGATCACGACGGTCAGTGCCGCCAGGATCGCCGGGCGGATGCGCAGGATGCGGACGAAGAGACCGATCAGCGGCAGGCTCATGGCGAGCAGGAGCAGGTTGCCGACGTACATCGAGTTGACGACGCCCCAGAAGAGATCGGGATTCTCCTCCACCAGCATCGGCCCGGGGGTGATGCCCTGGATCAGCAAGGCGCCGAACATGACGGCCATGGTCGCGTTGGCCGGGATGCCGAGCGACAGAAGCGGGATGAAGGAGGACGTGGCGGCCGCGTTGTTGGCCGTCTCCGGTCCCGCGACTCCCTCGATGGCCCCCTTGCCGAACCGCTCCGGCTCCTTGGCGACCTTCTTCTCCACGCCGTAGGCGACCATCGAGGACATGGTCGCGCCGCCGCCCGGCAGGATGCCGAGCACGAAGCCGAGCACCGAGCCGCGGGTGATCGCGCCTTTGGACGCGCCGAGGTCCTTGCGCGACGGGTAGACCGAGCCGACGCTCGGGGCCGGCGGGGCTCCGCGACGCAGGGACTCGAGGTTGTAGAGGATCTCGCCCACGCCGAAGAGGCCCATCGCGACGATCACGAAGTCGATGCCGTCGACCAGGTTGTCGACGCCGAAGGTCAGACGCTGCGCGCCGTCGATCGGATCCTGGCCGACCGTGGCCAGCAGGAGTCCGAGCGTGGCCATGAGGATGCTCTTGACCCTTGATCCGGTGCCGAGCGTGGTGATCAGAAGGATGCCGAGCAGCGCGAGGGCCGTGTACTCGGAGGGGCCGAAGTCCAGGGCGAACCCGGCCACCAGCGGCGCGACGAAGGTGAGCGCGATGACGGCGACGGTTCCGCCGATGAACGAGCCGATCGCGGCGATGCCGAGCGCGGATCCGGCGCGTCCCTGCCGGGCCAGCTCGTGACCGTCGATGGCGGTCACCACGCTGGAGGCCTCGCCCGGCAGCCGGAGCAGCACGGAGGTGACCGTGCCGCCGTACTGCGCGCCGTAGAAGATGCCGGCGAGCATGATGATCGCGGCGGTCGGTTCGATCTGATACGTGATCGGCAGGAGTACGGCGATCGTGGCGGCCGGGCCGAGGCCGGGCAGCATGCCGATGAACATGCCGAGAGTGACCCCGAGCAGGCAGTAGAGGAGATGCGCCGGCTGGAAGGCCACCCCGAACCCGTCGATCACCGGGGAGACGTAGTCCATGGACTGCTCACCACGCGATCAGATGGGGAAGGGGGATTCCGAGGGCGGTGATGAAGAGCAGGTGGAGAGCCGCGGTGGTGCCGGTCGAAATCCCCACGGTGAGCAGCCAGCCCTCCCGCCCCAACACCCTGAGCCACAGCACGAGTACGGCCACCGTCGGGATCTCGAACCCGACGACCTCGAACAGCAGGGCGTACGCCACCAGTGAGCTCACCGAGACCGCCACGGTCAGGGAGTCCTTGGTGAAGCCCTCCTCGTCGCCGCGCGGCTGCGCATCGAGCAGCAGCACCGCCGCGGTGACCACCATGGTGATGCTGACGATCAGCGGCCACATCCCTGCCCCCGGGGCGGCGAGCGTGCCCACCCCGAGGTTCCACGACAGGATCGCGGCGCCCACACCGACGGCCAGCGGTACCAGCGCGGCGACGACGTTCTGCCTGCGGGCGTACGTCCTCGTCGTCACTGCTCGGTCTTCAGGTCGATGTTGTGCTGTTTCGCCAGCTCGTCGAACCGCTTGCGGCTCTCGTCGAGTTGAGCGCCCACGGCGTCACCGTCCGCGTCCCACTTCGTGATGTAGCCGGTCTCGAGGAGCTCGGTGTACTCCGGTGTCTGTACGGCCTTGTCGATCGCGGTGGCGAGCCTTTCGCGCACCTCGGCGGGAATGCCGGCCGGTCCGGCGACGAAACGGCGCTGGTCCACGACCACGTCGTAGCCGCTCTCCTTGGCCGTCGGCACATCGGGGAAGGCCACGTGCCGCTCGGCGGAGAAGACCGCCAACGCCCGCAGTTTTCCTGCCTCCACGTGCTTGTACGCCTCCGCGATGTGCACCGCCGCGGCGTCGACCTTGCCGCCGAGCGCGGCCGTCACCGTGGGCGCCCCGCCGTCGAACGGCACCGCCGTCGCCTTCACGTCCGCGGCGCCGAACAGCAGCGTCTGCGCGAGCTGGCTGCCGGTGCCCGGACCCGTGGTGCCGTACTTGATGTCGCCCTTGCCCGTCAGGTCCTTGACGGACTTGTGGGGCGATGCGGCCGGTACGACCAGGACGTAGTCCTCCACGGCAAGGCCCTTGATGAAGGTCATGTCCGTGAGCTCGATCGCGTCGGGGTCGTCGAGCATGAGCGGCCCGATGGAGAACAGGGACTGCGGCATGACGGCGACGCGGTATCCGTCGGCCTCGCTGCCGAACACGTCCTTGCCCGCGATCTTGCCGTTGGCACCCGGCTTGTTCACCACCACGGCCTTCTCGCCGAGCGGCTTCTCCAGGCTCTTGGCGAGGGCGCGGGTGATCAAGTCGGTGCTGCCGCCGGGGTCTTGGGGCACGGTGAACTCGACCGGTTCGGCCGGGTAGTCCGCCTCGCTCTTGTCCCCACTGCCCCCTTGCACCGAACAGGCGGAGAGGACCAGCGCGGCGGTGGCGACCAGGAGCATACGTAATTTCATGGGTTCTCCAATCACCGGCGTGGAAGAGAAGGACTGAACCCAGTCGGGAGACTGCGGCCGACACGGGGAAACGCGCCAGCGTCTCCCTATGTAGACAAGTGCTATGTATGGAGCAGCGTTCCGCTGGGTTGTTAATCTGTCAACAGGGGAGGTGTGATGTCGCAGCCGGACAACGGTGTGCGGGAGGTGAAGTCGGCAGCCCGCACCGTCGAGTTGCTCGAACTGCTGGCCTCGCGGCAGAACCGCCCGGCCCGCCTGCGCGAGCTGAGTGACGCGCTCGGAGCGCCGAGGAGCAGCGTCTATGCGCTGATCCGCACGCTCGTGGAGCACGGCTGGGTCCGTACGGACGGGACCGGCACGCTGTACAGCGTCGGCATCCGCGCCCTGCTGGCCGGTACCACCTATCTCGACACCGACCCCCATCTGCGCATCGCCCGTTCGCATATCAACACCCTGAGCGCGGAGTTGGACGAGACGATCCACTTCGGCCGGCTCGACGGCGGTGACATCGTCTACCTGGCGACGAAGGAATCCAGCCGCTATCTGCGGCCGTTCAGTCGCGTCGGCCGCTGTCTGCCCGCGTTCAGTACGGCCATGGGCAAGTCCTTGCTGGCCGTACGCCTCGGCACCGGCCAAGAGGTGCCCATCCCCGAGGTGATCACCCCGCTGACACCGAAGACGCTCGTCGACCGCGATGCGCTGCGGCGGGATCTGGAGCTCACGCGCGAGCGCGGCTACGCGATCGACGACGAGGAGAACTACGTCGGCGTCATGTGCTTCGGCTTCGCCCTGCGCTACACCTCGCCGGTCAACGACGCGATCAGTTGCTCGGTCCCCGTCGGCAACCTGGACGAAGGGCGTGCGCAGGAGATCGTGCTGGCCATGGAGCGGACCCGGCGGGCGATCGAGCAGATGGCACCCGCCGACCTGTCCGCACCTGACCTGGCCTGACCTGACCGCACCTGACCTGACCTCCCGGCCTGTCGTCGGACGCGGTGCCTCGGCGTTCCCGGCGCCCAGGTGACGTTTGAGCCACATGGAGTGGATGAGGCGGGGGAGGTGAGGCGCTCCTGGCCGTCAACTCGGGTGATACGCAGGGAAGTTCGCCCGTTCGCGGCTGCGGAGAGTGAGGGTATCCGGCCATTGTGTAGCCGCAAACTCGTTCGGACACACACCGTGAGCGCACAATAGCCCTACGGCATCAGAGTGCTGACCTGCACGGATGCCGCTTCCCGCGGGGAGTTGGGGGTCCGCGATGCATGAAGAGTTCCTGTGCGAGGTGACCGCGTACGGCATCTGTGACGGCGAGCAGATCGGCGTACCGCTCGGCACCTATCGTGCGCCGAGCCTGCCGCTCGCCCTGTGGTGGCTGCGCGAGCGCGCGACCTGGATCGCCGAGCGCCTCGACCCCACGCCCGACGGCGGCCGTCTGCCGGCCGGCGCCCTGGTACCGCTGCCGAGGGACGCGCCCGACGTGCCGGGTGTCCTGCGCGCCTGGCGCGACAGCGATGCGGAACAGGCGCGTGCGGCCGCCGACTTGACCAGCGGGCGCCTGGTCCGCTTCATCGCCCGCGACGACACCACGGAGTACGAACTCCTCGCCGAATCCGTCGACGCGATCCGCATCCAGCGCGCCCTGGGCGGCCGACAGAGGGCCGCACCGGCGTGGGTGCCGCCGATCTGACCGCGCCCCCGCTCACCCTGCGGGCGAGCCCGCCCCGAGCCGCACTTTGAGCCAGGCCAGCGCCTGTTCGCCCTGAGCCTGCTGGAACGGCCGCAGCGTGGGCAGCCCGGGCGGCGCGGGCTGCCGGGCCTGTTCCAGGAACATGCCGGTCAGGCCGATGAGCACGGTGGTCACATCGTGGGGGTCGGCCCCCTCGGCCACCGGGTGCGCCGTGAAGAGGGCCTCGGGGGCGGGGCCGCCCTGCATCGCGACGCTGGGCAGCATCAGGAGCAGGTCGAACCAGCGGGCCGCGCGGCAGGCGTGGGGCCAGTCCACGAAGACGGCGCCGTTGTCGGTGAGCAGGATGTTGTCGGCGCGCAGATCGCCGTGCGAGAGGGTGTCCCCCGTGGTGGCCTCGCGGCAGTGCCGCTCCCGCGCGGCGAGGGCCGCCAGATTCCTGACGGCCCACGGGTCCATGTCCGCCAGGTCGTCCTCGCCCTGCGCATGCGCGGCCGCGAGCAGCCGCCAGCCCTGGAACGGCTCCTCGTGGATCGGTGCCGCACCGGGCGGCGCGGGCGTGAGCGCCTCGGACAGCCGGCCGATCGAGTCCAGAACGCGGTCCAACTCCTCGGGAACCCAGGGCACATGAGGCTGGCGACCCTCGACGTCCTCGAAGAGCAGCGCGACCCAGCGGCCGTCGTCGTACGCGCCGAGCAGGCGGGGGACCGGGGCTTCCTGCGGCAGCAGCCGAGCGTTGGAGATCTCCGTGCGGTGCATGGTGACGGACCGTGCGTTGACCTCGGCACTGACGGCCTTGACGAAGGCCCGGGTGCCGTCGGCGAGGCGGAGGCGGGCCGCGACACCGGGGGAGAACCCGCCGGTCTGCGTCCTCACCTCGACGACCTGCGAGCCGAGTTGCTCCTGGAGCGCGTCGCGGACGGGAGCGGGGATCTCCCGCCAATCCATGCGTACGCCCTGAGCGGGGATGATCGCTGCCATGCGGCCAGCCTGCCAGGCGTCGGGCGGGCGGGCCACGAGATATCGCCCCCGGCACGGACGGAACGCGAAGAGGGAGGGGGTCGGGGACGGCCCCTCCCCGGGGCCCTCGCGCGGAGGGGGT
>NZ_JAEIMH010000097.1:30297-32279 GCF_016464295.1 Streptomyces sp. N35
GGCAGGGGGGGACCGGGAAGGGCGCGGAGGACGGGACCGCCCGTCCCCGGCGCTCTGGCGGAGGAGTTGTTGCCGTCCGACGGCGCAAGGCTGACGCGACAGGACGTTCGCGCCGCCGGACGGAGTGCAGGGTGTGGCTGGGACCGTGGCGGGTGTGATGGACCATCGCATGCTTCCCTCAGGTCGAGAAGCACACAGTTGGACCTTTACCACCGCACTGGCTCACACGCCGCCACGGTCACAGGCCTTGTCCGCCGGAGCGGACTCCCGTACCGCCTGCCACCCCTCATCCGGGCATGCGGTACGGGCCGGTGCCCGGGGATGACCTCCCGTCACCCTGGGCACAGCTTCGGTGAAGAGGTCAGTCGCGCAGGGCGCGCACAGCCTCTTCCACGCGCTTGCCGTAGTCCGCGTCGGCGGCGGCGAAGTGCGCGATGTTCTTCTCGATGATGTCGTCGCGGGAGACCTGCGACAGACCGCCGGCGATGTTGGCGACCAGGCGCTGCTTCTCCTCCTCGGACATCAGGCGGTACAGCTCGCCCGCCTGGAAGAAGTCGTCGTCCTTGGTGTGGGCCGGCGCCTCGTGGGTGCCGGTGTAACCGTGGATCGCGAGCGGCGCCGCCAGCGGCAGACCGGTCTCGACCGGACCGCCGAAGGAGTTCGGCTCGTAGTTCTTCGCGCCGCGGCCCTGGGCGTTGGCGGCCATCAGACCGTCGCGGCCGTAGTTGTTGGCGACCGTCGCCTTGGGGGCGTTGACCGGCAGCAGGGTGTGGTTGACACCCAGGCGGTAGCGGTGCGCGTCCGCGTAGGCGAACAGGCGGCCCTGCAGCATCTTGTCCGGCGAAGGACCGATGCCCGGGACGAAGTTGTTCGGCGAGAACGCGGCCTGCTCGACCTCGGCGAAGACGTTGTCAGGGTTGCGGTCGAGGACCAGACGGCCCACGCGCTGCAGCGGGTAGTCGCTGTGCGGCCACACCTTGGTCAGGTCGAACGGGTTGAAGCGGTAGTCCGCCGCCTCGGCCGCCGGCATGAGCTGCACGTACAGCGTCCACGAGGGGTACACACCGCGCTCGATGGACTGCAGCAGGTCGGTCTGGTGCGAGTTGCCGTCCTTGCCGACGAGCTCGGCGGCCTGGTCGGCGGAGAGGGAGCGGATGCCCTGGTTCGTCTTGAAGTGGTACTTGACGAAGAAGGCCTCACCCTGGGCGTTGGTCCACTGGTACGTGTGGGAGCCGTAGCCGTTCATGTGGCGGTACGACGCGGGGATGCCGCGGTCGCCCATCAGCCAGGTGACCTGGTGCGTCGCCTCGGGGGCGTGCGCCCAGAAGTCCCAGACGTTGTCCGCCTCCTGCTTGCCCGTGAAGGGGTCGCGCTTCTGGGAGTGGATGAAGTCGGGGAACTTGATCGGGTCCTTGATGAAGAACACCGGGGTGTTGTTGCCGACGAGGTCGTAGTTGCCCTCTTCGGTGTAGAACTTCAGCGCGAAGCCACGCGGGTCACGGACGGCGTCCGCGCCACCGAGGCTGTCGGCCACGGTCGAGAAGCGCAGGAAGAGCTCGGTCTTCTTGCCCACCTCGGAGAGGAAGTCGGCCGAGGTGAACGCCGAGACGTCGTCGGTGACCTCGAAGTGGCCGTAGGCACCGGAGCCACGGGCGTGCACGACACGCTCCGGGATGCGCTCCCGGTTGAAGCGGGCGAGCTTCTCGAGCAGGTGCTGGTCCTGCAGGAGGATCGGGCCACCGACGCCGGCGGTGGCGGAGTTCTGGTTGTCGGCGACGGGGGCGCCGGACTCGGTCGTAAGCACGCGCTTCGACATCGTGACCTTCCGTACTCAAACTGCGAAAACTGTTTCTGCGTCTGCGATTTCAGGAGCGTATGTACGCGCACGAACGGACGTCAACAGTTTGTTGAAATTGAAGAGAGGTGTTCCGGTCGGCGGCGGCGCCTGGGCGCGACAGGACAGGTGTCAGCGCCGCCGCCGA
>NZ_JAEIMH010000098.1:0-15597 GCF_016464295.1 Streptomyces sp. N35
GGAGGCGGCAGCCGGCGCGGGAGCGGGCGCAGCCGGAGCGGGCGTCGGGGCGGGCGCGGGAACCGGCGACGGCGCCGCGGCGGCGGCCCCGGCCCCCGGCCCCGTACCGCCGGAAGAACCGGAAGAACCGGAAGAACCGGAGGACCCGGAGGACCCGGAGGAGTCCGAAGAGACGGAAGAAGCAGACGAAGCCGAGGACGCGGACGCACCCGGACCCGGACCCGGACCCGCATCCCGCCGGTCCGGAATCCCCATCCGGTCCGCAGCCTCCTGCAGCCACTCCGGCGGAGTCAGCAGGAAGGAGGTCTGATTGAGGTCGACCCGCTCGGGCTTCGCGGGTTCGGCGGCAGCCACCCCCGCGTCGACGGCGCCGTACTCCTCCTCGTACCGCCGGATCACCTCACCCACCGGCAGCGAGGGCCACAGCGTCGCCTCGCCGCTGTCGCGGGCGATGACGAGCCGCTGCCGGCCGCCGTCGAGACGCGGACCGTCCTCGCGGTCCTCCGCCCAGACGACGAAACCGAGGTCGAACTCCCGCACCCGCACCTCACGATGCTGGTACGCGGGCACATCGCCGTTGATCCACTCTTCCGCGCGCTCCTGCGCCTGCGCGAAGGTCACCATCGGAAGGTCACTCCCCCACCGGGACGGCACGCGCGAAGCCGCCGTCCACCATCAGGTTGGCCACGGTCTCCAGCTCGGGCGGATTGCCCGCGAGCCGCGCCAGAAACGCGTCGAAGTCCTCACCGCACGGCAGCAGCAGCCGCTGTACGCGTTCGGCGACCGACCAGGAGGCCGTCTCGCCGCTGTCCCGTGCGTCGTCGTACGCGCAGAACCAGACCGAACCGGCCCGCTCACCCTTCACCTTCACCGCGAGGATGCCGCCCTGCACGAACGCCACCCCCAAGTAGTCCTTGGTGAGGTGGTCGCGCAGACACTTGTTGATGTAGACGAGGTCATTGACCGCCGCCTCGTCGCGGACCGTGAAGAACGGCTGGTCGATCAGCAGCCCCAACTCGGCATCCAGCGCGGCGCCCACGGGCGCGCAGCCGCCGGCCGCCTTGAGGAACGCGCGATACGCGCCCGGCAGCCGGTAGCCCAAGTCCTCTTCCACGCCGAGGAGTTGCTGCTCCGTCACCGCCACCGACGCCTTCGGCAGACCGAAGTGCGTGGGCCGGGTCTCCTGCAGCGGACGCGTACCGCGCTTGTCCTGGTCGACATCCGCCGTGGCCAGACCGCCGTGGTGGCGAAGCAGCGCCTTGACCTCGACGGGGACCAGTTCGAGCCGGCGCGTGCCCGGCACGTGGTGCCAGGTCCAGCCGTGCGGGGTCGCCACCGCCGGGATCGTGTCCCACAGTTCATGCCCCTGCGCGGCCATCGCCGCATTCGCCGACACGTAGTCCGTCAGGCGCAGCTCGTCGACCCCGAAGCCCTCCGGGGGCTCCGCGATCTCGGCCGCCGCGCGGGCATAGGCGGAGAAGTCCGGGAAGCCGCGGTCGTCCATGCGCACCCCATGGGGGTGCCGGCCCGCGCGCACCGGGTCCGGAAAGTGCACGGTCTGACCGGCGTAGGCCGCGTTCGGCGGCGCGGCCTGCGCCCAGCCTGAAGCACTGGGCGGCGCGCCCTCCCCGAGCCGACCTGTCGTCATGGCGGTTGCCCCCTGCGGCACTGTTCGTACGGCCCATACGTATGGCTTGTCGCGCCCCAGCCTATGCGCTGGCGCAACACCGGTCACCGGGCCTCCGGCACCATGACCAGCTGTCACACAGCCGTGACAGTGAGGCGAAACCGTGTGCGTAACGGAACGGACAATTACCCCGGCGTGGAAGGGACATTTGATCCCGCCTTCCGCATCACCCGCCCCATTTGGCAGGCTGGCCACTGCACTGGCGCTTGCCGTCGAATTCCCGTCGTCGCCCGAAGGGCGGCCCGGCGGCGTCCGGTGCGTGCGATCGCAAGGCGCCGGAAGGTCCTCGTAGCAGAGCTACCAGGACCTTCCGGCAACGCAGCGAGCGTGCGTGCCGGACGCCGCCGGACAGGCGGGAATTCGACGGCAAGGGCCGAGGGGAGTGCACGCACCACGGGGGAGCGGCCACCGCCGCAGCACGGGGAGGGATGCATCACCAATGCACACCGCACAAACATCATCGACACCGGCCAAACCTGGCGACCCACGCCTGACATGGTCGGCCGAGGACGAACAGTCCGCACCGGTCCTCAGCCACCGCCGCGACGGCATCCTTCCCACCGTCGCCGCCGCACTCTCCGTACGCGGCGAAACCCTCACCGCCACCGCGGGCCGCGGGGACACACCTCCCCCGCTGCACCCGCTCGTCCAGGACTTCCTCGACACCCTCACCAGCGGCCAGCGCGAGAGATTCACCGGACGATGTCCGGAAGTCACCCTGATCTCACGGCACTTGACCGCACACGAGACGACGCGCTCCAAACGCGCCCAGCGCAAACCGCTCACCGGCGGCGAGGCCCGCAAAGCCCTCAAGCACGCCAAGCTGACCACCCGCCGCATCCGCGAGGCCGGCGACCCGCTGCACGGCAGCTTCGCCCCGCCCTGCCGCTCCTGCACCGCCCTCATCGCCCACTTCGGCGTACGCGTCGTCGAACCGGAGCCGACCGACACCGCCACAGGGAACGCACGTTGATGTCAGCCGACCGCACGTCCACGCCCTTTCCCCAAGGTCTCGGCTTCGCTCGAGCAAGGGAGACACCAACCCCCATCACGGTCGAAGCGGTCCTGCGCGAAGCCGGCTGGCGGCCCGGACGCTGGGACATCAAACGCGCCGAGTACTGGGCCGACGCACTGCGCTCGCACGTGTCACCCGCCGGACACCGGCACACCGTCTTCCCCGCCGCGGTGGAGGCCTGGGCCGAATTCGGCGGACTCCACCTCACGCCGAACGGCCCCGGCCGCCAGATCGCCCCCGCCACCGTGCACTTCGACCCGCTGCACGGCCTGCACATGGCCCGCACGCTCGGCGACCTCGGACGCGCCCTCGACACGGAGGTCTGCCCGCTCGGCGTCGACTCGGCAAGCCAGGGACTGCTCGCCGTCGACGCCACCGGCCGCGTCTACAGCCTCGACCACTCCGGCGACTGGTACCTCGGCCCCAACCTCGACACCGCACTCACCGCGCTGCTGTCGGGGGCGATGCCGGTGCGGCTCACTTCGGGCTGAGCTCGGTGTGGCGGTTGAGGTGAGCCGGCCCGGCGGTTGAGCTGAGCCGGCCTGGCGGTTGAGCTGAGCCGGCCCGGCGGCTGAGCTGAGCCGGCCCGGCGGCTGTGCCGAGCCGGCCTGGCGGCTGGACAGACCCCTCCCGCCCGGGGGCCAAGCCCTTCTCAAGGCTATCGGCGCCCACTGACAACGCCTCCGACCTGGGCTTCCCGGGCCTCCTGGGTTTCCCGCTTCCTGGACTTCCGGCTGCCCGGCTTCCCGCTTCCTGGACTTCCGGCTTCCCGGACTCTCCGATCGCACCCGCCGTATCGCAGCCGCAGTCAGGAACCGCAGTCAGGAACCGCGGATCGGAATGACCGCCGAAACCCGGAACCCCCCACTGTCCGTCGGCCCCGCCACGAACACTCCCCCGAGCGCGGTCACCCGCTCCCGCATCCCCACCAGACCGTTCCCGCCGCTCGGCAGCCGGGCCTCGTCGTCCGCACCGTCCGGCGACGGACCGTTCTCCACCTGCATCGCCACCTCGCCCGGCCGGTGTGCAAGCCGCACCCGGGTCTTCGCCCCCGGCGCGTGCTTGTGGACGTTCGTCAGCCCCTCCTGGATCACCCGGAACGCCGTCTGCTCCACCTGGCGGTCACACGGAACGGCCTCGCCCTCCACCGAAAGATCCACCACCATCCCCGCGGCCCGCGACTGCTCCACCAGCGCATCCACCTCGGCCAGACACGGCCCCTGCTCCACCTCGGCACGGAACGCCGCCGCGGCAGCAGCCGCACCCACCGCGGCGAGCGGCTCACGCGAAGGCGAAGGCGAAGGCGAAGCCGCATACGAAGACGAACCCGAGGACGAACCCGACGTCGCGGACCCGCGCGAACCCGAACCCGAACCCGCAGCCGCACCCGAACCCGAGGACCCACCCGCCGCCTTCGGCTCATGAGACCGCAGCACCCCGAGCATCTCCCGCAACTCGGTCAACGCCTGCCGCCCCATGTCCCCGACGAGCGCCGCGTTCTTCACGGCCTTCTCCGGATCCTTCCGCGCCACCGCCTGCAAGGCCGCCGCATGCACCACCATCAACGACACCCGGTGCGCCACCACGTCATGCATCTCGCGCGCGATCCGCGTCCGCTCCTCATTGCGCGCCCACTCGGCCCGCTCCTCGGCCCGCTCCGCAAGCAGCTGGAGCTCCCGCTCCAGCGAGTCCGCGCGCTCCGTCAGCGACTCCATCAACCGCCGCCGCGCCCCCACGTACAGCCCCATGCACACCGGCGGACCGGTCACGCCGAGCGACATCGTCACCGCCACGAACGGCACGAACCACCCGCCGAACTCCAGCCGGTCCTGGTCCTGCGCCATCCGCGCCCACAGCACGATCAACGTGCCGAGCAGCGACATCCCGGCGAGACATCCGGTGATCCGGCGCGGCACGTCCGAGGCGGCGAGCGAATACAGCCCTATGACCGTCAGCAGAAAGCCCATGCTCGCCGGCGACACCGCGATCGACACGAGCACCACGGCGATCGGCCACTGCCGCCGCAGCACGAGCACCGCCCCGACGATCAGCCCGACCAGCACCCCGACACCGACCGGCAACCCCCCGCGCCGGGCAAACGCGAACCCCTCCACCGCACACTCGGCCGCGGACACCACCGCAAGCCCGATATCGAACACGGCACTACGCCGCCGGTCCCACCACCACAGCCCCCCGGCCGTCTCGTGGCGGATCTCCCCCGTCGTGGTCATGCCTTCCAGCCTACGGGCGGCCCGGCCCGGTTTTCCGGTGAGTTTCCGGTACCGCGCACTAGGCGCGGATCTCCGGAACGCACCCCAAACATTCCACTTTCCCTCGAACTGCTGAACCGCTCAGGCTTTCGAGCCGGACGTCCGCATTCCGGACGACGATCTCCGTATGGCAGAGATCACGCGCAAGTACGCCGACTTCGAAGGCCTACGAGACCAGGCCATCGTCCTCCGACGAGAAGGCCTCAGCCGCCGCCAGATCCGCGACCGCCTCCACGTCGACAACAACGACCTCCTCAACCGGCTCCTTGAGGGCGAGCCCGCCCCGGAGTGGACCAAGCGCCCCAACGCCAAGGACGACCTGAGAGCCAAGGCCCGGGAGTTACGCCTGCAGGGCATGACGTACGACCAGATCCAGGTGGAGCTGGGGGTGTCGAAGAGTTCGATTTCGCTTTGGGTGCGGGATCTGCCGAGCCCAGAGCGGCGCGCCCCCTCCGAGCAAGCCAAGCTGGCAGCCAGGAAGCGCTGGGAACACGAGCTCGCCCGTCGCGAAGTGGAGCGCCAGAAAGCCAAAGATGCGGCGAAGAGCGCCGTCGGAGCCATCTCGTCGCGCGAACTATTCCTCCTCGGCGTCGGCCTCTATTGGGCCGAGGGCACCAAGGACAAGCCATACGCCCGGCGAGAAGGGGTCACTTTCGTCAACAGCGACCCAGGCATGATCCAGCTCTTCATGGCCTGGCTCGACCTCCTGGAAGTGGACCGCGACCGATTGCGCTTTCACGTGATGATCCACGAGACCGCCGACGTGGCAGCAGCCGAGCAGTTCTGGGCGGACCTCACGGGAGCGGACCCGAGCAGTTTCAACAAGACAACCCTGAAGCGGCACAACCCTAAAACGGTCCGCAAGAACGTCGGGGAGACCTACCGCGGCTGCCTTGTGATCAACGTCCTGCAGAGCGCCGACTTGTACCGTCGCATCGAAGGCTCCTGGTACGGCATAGTAGGGGCTGCCTTCGCGACCGATGAATGAAATCGGGCATAGCGACCATCCCGGGTCGTCTAAGGGCAAGACGTCAGATTTTGGTTCTGATCATGGGGGTTCGAGTCCTCCCCCGGGAGCATCGTGCTCAGTTCGGGTCCTGACCACAGCAGTCGGGACCCGTCCTCGTTTCACCCCCACTACGCCCCGGTATCCTGCGGATGTCCCCCCGCACAACATCCGAAGCCGAAGGGCACCCCCGTGAGCGCCAACAGCCCGGCAGCCGTCGTCGTCCTTGCAGCGGGTGAGGGCACCCGTATGAAGTCGCGCACCCCGAAGGTGCTGCACGAGATCTGTGGCCGGACCCTCGTCGGGCACGTGGTCACCGCGGCCCGCGAGCTCTCCCCCCAGGAGCTCGTCGTGGTCGTCGGGCACGGGCGTGAGCAGGTCGCCGCGCATCTCGCCGAGATCGACCCCGCCGCGCGTACCGCGGTGCAGGAGCAGCAGAACGGGACCGGGCACGCGGTCCGTATGGGTCTTGAGCCGCTGGGTGGTGCGGTGGACGGCACCGTGATCGTGGTGTGCGGGGACACTCCCCTGCTGACTGGCGCGACGCTCGCGAAGCTGGCCGAGACGCACCGTGCCGACGGGAACGCCGTGACGGTGCTGACGGCGGAGATGCCGGATGCGACGGGTTATGGCCGGATCGTGCGCGACGGGGTGTCCGGTGCCGTCACCGCGATCGTGGAGCACAAGGACGCGAGTGAGTCGCAGCGGGCGATCCGGGAGATCAATTCGGGGGTGTTCGCGTTCGACGGCCGGCTGCTCGCGGATGCGCTGGGGAAGGTGCGTACGGACAACAGTCAGGGTGAGGAGTACCTGACCGATGTCTTGGGGATTCTGCGTGAGGCCGGGCATCGCGTGGGTGCGAGTGTCGCGGGTGATCACCGTGAGATCTCCGGGATCAATAACCGTGTGCAGTTGTCCGAGGCGCGCCGGATCCTCAACGAGCGCCTTTTGACCGAGGCGATGCTCGCCGGTGTGACGGTGGTCGACCCGGCGTCGACGTTCGTGGACGCGACGGTGACGTTCGAGCCGGATGCTCTGGTGCACCCGGGTACGCAGCTGCTCGGCAGCACGCATCTTGCGGCGGGTGCGGAGGTCGGGCCCAACTGCCGTCTGACGGACACGAAGGTCGGTGCGGATGCCCGGGTGGACAACGCGGTGGCGTACAGCTCGGAGATCGGCGAGGGCGCGAGCGTGGGTCCGTTCGCCTATTTGCGGCCTGGTACGAGGCTGGGCGTGAAGGCCAAGATCGGCACGTATGTCGAGACGAAGAACGCGACGATCGGTGAGGGCACGAAGGTGCCGCATCTGTCGTATGTGGGTGACGCGACGATCGGTGACTACACGAACATCGGTGCGGCGAGTGTCTTCGTGAACTACGACGGCGAGGCGAAGCACCACACGACCGTGGGATCGCATTGCAAGACGGGTTCCGACAACATGTTTGTGGCTCCTGTCACGGTCGGGGATGGTGCGTACACCGCTGCGGGTTCGGTGATCACGAAGGATGTGCCGGCCGGTTCGCTGGCTGTCGCCCGTGGTCAGCAGCGGAATATCGAGGGTTGGGTGGCCCGTAAGCGTCCGGGCAGTGCCGCCGCGAAGGCTGCGGAGGCGGCGTCCGGGAAGTCCGATGGTGAGGGCTGACGGAAAACAGGTGGGCCGTGGGCGGCGTACCGTGATAGACGCACATATTTTGCCGGCTTGCTCAAACGCGGCGTCCGCGGGTTCTGGGCGGCGATCGAACACCTCTGAGGAGACTGTGCTGTGACCGGGTTCAAGACGACCGGCGAGAAGAAGATGATGCTCTTCTCCGGCCGCGCCCACCCCGAGCTGGCCGAGGAGGTCGCCCACAAGCTGGGTGTCGGTCTCGTCCCGACGAAGGCCTTCGACTTCGCCAACGGGGAGATCTATGTCCGCTACGAGGAGTCGGCCCGTGGCGCGGACTGCTTCCTGATCCAGAGCCACACGGCTCCGATCAACAAGTGGATCATGGAGCAGCTGATCATGATCGACGCGCTGAAGCGTGCGTCGGCCCGCTCCATCACGGTGATCGTGCCGTTCTACGGCTATGCCCGTCAGGACAAGAAGCACCGTGGCCGTGAGCCGATTTCGGCCAAGCTGGTCGCGGATCTGATGAAGACGGCGGGCGCCGACCGTATCGTCACGGTCGATCTGCACACCGACCAGATCGTGGGCTTCTTCGACGGCCCGGTGGACCATCTCTTCGCGCTGCCGCTGCTCGCGGATTACGTGGGGCACAAGGTCGACCGCTCGAAGCTGACCGTGGTCTCCCCCGACGCCGGCCGTGTCCGCGTCGCCGACCGCTGGTGCGACCGTCTCGGTGCGCCGCTGGCGATCGTGCACAAGCGCCGCGACAAGGACGTCGCGAACCAGGTCACCGTGCACGAGGTCGTCGGTGACGTGAAGGGCCGCGTGTGCGTCCTGGTCGACGACATGATCGACACCGGTGGCACGATCTGCGCCGCCGCCGACGCGTTGTTCGCGCACGGCGCCGAGGACGTCATCGTGACGGCCACGCACGGTGTGCTGTCGGGTCCGGCCGCCGACCGTCTGAAGAACTCGAAGGTCAGCGAGTTCATCTTCACGAACTCCCTGCCGACCCCGGGCGAGCTGGAGCTCGACAAGATCACGGTCCTGTCGATCGCTCCGACCATCGCCGACGCGGTGAAGGAAATCTTCGAGGACGGCTCGGTGACCAGCCTCTTCGAGGAGCAGTAAGCATCCTCACAGGCCTTCGGGCTTGATCGTTTTGGGTTGCGGCCTCCCTGCCGAGTAGACTGTCGAAGTTGCTCGGCGAGGGAGGCCGTACTCATTTCCGTATACGGAGTGGGTGCCGGCGGTCCGTTATCGACGCGCTCTTCGTAGCAGGCCTTCGAGGCCAGTCGTTGTGGCCGGGTGACCGCCACAACTTTTTTCTTTTCTACGAGGAGTGCGCATGTCCGAGGTAAAGCTCGCCACCGAGATCCGTTCCGAGTTCGGCAAGGGCGCCGCCCGCCGTATCCGCCGTGAGAACAAGGTTCCCGGTGTCCTCTACGGTCACGGCACCGACCCGGTCCACCTGACCCTCCCGGGCCACGAGCTCTCGCTCGCCGTCCGTACCCCGAACGTGCTGCTCGCGCTCGAGATCGACGGCAAGACCGAGCTGGCCATCCCGAAGTCGGTCACCCGTGACCCGCTGAAGGGCTTCCTCGAGCACATCGACCTGCTCCTGGTGAAGCGCGGCGAGAAGGTCACCGTCGAGATCTACGTGAACACCGAGGGCGAGCTGGCCTCGGGCGGCAACCTGCTCGAGCACGTCCTGAACACCCTGTCCGTCGAGGCCGAGGCCACCCACATCCCCGAGTCCGTCACGGTCTCGATCGCGGGCCTGACCGCCGGTGACTCGATCCTCGCCAAGGACATCCCGCTGCCCTCCGGCACGACCCTGGCCACCGACGCCGACGCCGTCGTGCTGCAGGTCCTGGCCGCGCAGGCCGAGGAGCCGGCCGCTGAGGGCACCGAGGGCGACGAGGCCGCCGCGGAGGCCTGAGCAGTAACCTCTGCTTGACTTGACGGGGTGGTGGACCGGTTCCGGTCCACCACCCCGTTTTCGTATGCCGACCGCTTCTTGTACGAGGGAGAGCACTCTGCATGACGACCGACGCCAACGCCCCCTGGCTGATCGTGGGCCTGGGCAACCCGGGCCCGGGCTATGCGGCCAACCGTCACAACGTGGGCTTCATGGTCGCGGATCTGCTCGCGTCGCGGATCGGTGGCGCGTTCAAGCGGCACGGGAAGGCGCAGGCGCAGGTCCTCGAGGGGCGGATCGGTCCGATGGGGCCGGCCTCGCGCCGGGTCGTGCTCGCGAAGCCGATGTCGTACATGAATCTGTCCGGTGGGCCGGTGACGGCGCTGCGGGACTTCTACAAGGTGCCGACGGCGAACATCGTCGCGATCCATGACGAGTTGGACATCGACTACGGCACGTTCCGGCTGAAGCTGGGTGGCGGGGACAACGGGCACAACGGTCTGAAGTCGATGACGAAGGCGATGGGTCCCGACTATCACCGGGTGCGGTTCGGGATCGGGCGGCCGCCGGGCCGTATGCAGGTCGCGGACTTCGTCCTGAAGGACTTCTCGGCCACGGAGCGCAAGGAGCTGGACTACCTCGTGGACCGGGGCGCGGACGCGGTGGAGGCCCTGGTGACCGAGGGGTTGGAGCGGGCGCAGAGCTCGTACAACTCGTAGGAAGCTGCGCTTCGTACGATGCGGAGCTCCCGCAACCCGTGAGCATTAGACGAGCAGGAACGCCCCGAACAGCAGCAGCGCTCCGGCCGTAGCCGTCCCCCACGCCACTCTGGTCAGCCGCAGTCCGCCGCCGACGACCACGGCGGCCATGAGCAGCGCGCCGCCGAGCGGTACCCACGCGTCGAAGAACCCGGCGCCTGCGCCGCGTACGGCCTGCGTGGTGTTGGGTTTGATGACGACGGGGAGTGTGGCGCCCTTCTTGGTGCCGATCGACTCCTCGATGGTGATCTTCGGATGGGGCTGTGCGCCGGGTGAGAGCGGTTTGAAGCTGCCCTCGCAGCGGTTGTCGTCGCAGCGGGAGATGGTCATCTCGCCGCGTTCGCGGCCTTTGGTGAAGAGCACGTGCTGGGCCGTGGACCAGGAGGTCCAGACGCCGACGACGACGAGCAGCACCGCCAGCGCGGCCATCGCGGTGGTGCGGGCGGCGCTCAGGGCCGCCTGGGTGCGGGCGGAGGCTGCGGCAGGCATGGCGGCGATCCTTGGCCATGGCCCCACGGCCGGTCAACTCTCGCTCCGCAAGCCGGACATAACGATGCCCCGCACCACCACAGGCGGTACGGGGCACCTCAAAAAGGGGCGAATCAGCCGGTATTACGCAGACCCGCAGCCACACCGTTGACCGTCAGGAGCAGGGCCCGGCCGAGCAGCGCGTCCGGTTCCTCACCCGCGGCCGCCGCGTCACGCTGCCGCTTGAGCAGGGTGACCTGGAGGTACGAGATCGGGTCGAGGTAGGCGTCGCGGATCGCGAAGGTCTGCTGGAGCACCGGGTGGCTGTCGAGGAGTTCCTCGCCGCCGGTGATGCGCAGGACTTCGCTGACCGTCAGGTCGTGCTCGGCCTTGATGGTCTCGAAGACGTGCTTGAGCTCGTCCGGCACGAGGGTGTCCACGTAGTGCTGGGCGATGCGCAGGTCGGTCTTCGCGAGCGTCATCTCGACGTTCGAGAGGAAGTTGCGGAAGAAGTGCCAGTGCTCGTGCATCTCTTCCAGGACGGTCTCCAGGCCCGCCTCGCGCAGCGCCTTGAGGCCGGAGCCGACACCGAACCAGCCGGGCACGATCTGCCGGGACTGGGTCCAGCCGAACACCCACGGGATGGCCCGCAGGCCGTCCAGGGAGACGCCCGAGCCGGGGCGCCGGGAGGGCCGCGAACCCAGGTGCAGGTCGGCGAGCTGGTCGACGGGGGTCGAGGCGAGGAAGTACGTCGGCAGGTCCGGGTCCTCGACCAGCTCCCGGTACGCGGAGTGCGCGGCCTCGGAGACCGTGTCCATCGCGGCGTCCCAGCGGGCCAGCGCCTCGTCGGACTGGCGCGGCGCGGTGTGCAGGGCGGAGGCCTGCAGCGTGGCGGCGACGGTCAGTTCGAGGTTCTCGCGGGCAAGGGACGGCACGAGGTACTTGTCGGAGATGACCTCGCCCTGCTCGGTCACCTTGATCTCGCCTTCGAGCGTGCCCCACGGCTGCGCGAGGATCGCGTCGTGCGAGGGGCCGCCGCCGCGGCCGACGGTGCCGCCGCGGCCGTGGAAGAGACGGAGCCGTACGCCGTAGCGGTGCGCGACGTCGCGCAGGCGGCGCTGGGCGCGGTGGATCTCCCACTGGGAGGTGGTGATGCCGCCGAACTTGGAGGAGTCCGAGTACCCGAGCATGACCTCCTGCACATCGCCGCGCAGCGAGACGAGCCGGCGGTACGAGGGGTCGGCGAGCATCTCGTCGAGGATGACGTCGGCGGCGCGCAGCTCGTCGGTGGTCTCCAGGAGCGGCACGATGCCGATCTTCGCCCAGCCGGCGTGCAGGTCCACCAGGCCGGCCTCGCGGGCGAGGACGGCGGCGGCGAAGACGTCGTCGGCGCCCTGGCACATCGAGATGATGTACGACTCGACGACCTCGGGGCCGAAGACCTCGAGGGCCTTCTTGACCGTGTGGAAGACGCCGAGCGTCTTCTCGCCGGCGGCGTCGAGCGGCGCGGGCGACGGGGCGAGCGGGCGACGGGAGCGCAGCTCCTTGGCGAGCAGCTTCTGGCGGTACTCGCGCGGCATGTCCGCGTAGCGCCAGGACTCCTCGCCGAGCCGGTCGAAGAGCTGACCGAGCGCGTGGTGGTGGGCGTCCGCGTGCTCGCGTACGTCCATGGTGGCCAGCTGCAGGCCGAAGGCGGCGAGCGTGCGGATCGTACGGTCCATGCGGCCGTCGGCGAACAGACCGCCGCGGTGGGCGCGCAGCGAGGTCTGGATGAGGGTGAGGTCGTGCAGGAGCTCACCGGTGCCGAGGTAGTCGCGGCCCGGCTCGTGCGGGGTGCCCTTGGCGAGGCGCTCGCGGGTGTTGACCAGCTTCTGCCGTACGCAGGTGGCCTTGAGCCGGTACGGCTCCTCGGCGTTGAGCCGCTTGTAGCGCGGGCTGATCTCCGGCAGGCGCTCCAGGTCGGCCTGGAGCGAGGTGAGCAGCTCCTCCGTGGCGCCGGTGTAGCGGATGGAGTTGGAGAGCAGGCTGCGCAGGTGGTCGATCAGGTCGAGCGCGTCGGTGATGCCGTGCTCGTGCTGCAGGATCAGGACGTCCCAGGTGACCTGGGGCGTGACGTTGGGGTTTCCGTCACGGTCGCCGCCGATCCAGGTTCCAAAGGTGAGCGGACGGGTACCCGGCGGGAGTTCGACGCCGATGCGCTCGAGTTCGGCGGTGAGGTCCTCGAGGACGTCGCCGACGGCCCCGGAGTGCAGCTCGTCGAGGTAGTAGATCGCGTTGCGCGCCTCGTCCGCGGGCTCGGGCCGTACGACCCGGAGCTCGTCGGTCTGCCACACCAGGTCGATGTTCTCGGCCAGGCGCAGGTCCAGCCGGCGGCGGTCGGCCGCGGACACGGAGGAGTCGAGCAGCTCGGCGATCCTGCGCAGCTTGGTGAGGACCGAGCGGCGGGCGGCCTCGGTGGGGTGCGCGGTGAACACGGGGCGCACGTTGAGGTGCTCGACGGTCTGGCGCAGATGCTCGGCATCGGCGTCCTTGAGCAGATCGGCGGTGCGCGCGAGCGTCGAACCCTCGGCATCGCGGCGGGTGCGCAGCTCCCGGCCGCGGTGCACCTGCTCGGTGACGTTCGCGAGGTGGAAGTACGTGGAGAAGGCGCGCACCAGCTTGGCCGCGGTTTCGAGCTCGGTCTCGCCGAGCAGCTGCGCGGCGGCTTCACCGTCGCTGCGGGTCAGGGCCCGTACGCGTTCGACGAGCTCGAGGAGCTCGGTGCCCTCCTGGCGGACCAGGGTCTCGCCGAGCAGGTCGCCGAGGCGGCGGATATCGGCGCGCAGCTCCGCGCCGGCGCTCTGTTCGGCAGGGCTCACGCCGGCGGTCTGGTGGTCGGCACTGCTCACAGGTGCGGCTCCTTGCAGTGAGGGGAAGACTCATTGCGGACCACGCTGTCCGACGCCACCCAGGATATGCGCCTTGAACGGATGCCTATTCGAGACCAGGCCTCCACCGTCGGTTCTCTTGTCCTCGCAGGGGCCGCTGCCATACTTACGACGCCGTAGGTTACGGGCCCGTAGGTCCAGACATACGGGTCGATCACCTGCCAAACAGTCCCCCGACCCCACAGGGAAACGCCCATGACCACGAGCCCCGACCTGCTCGACGAATCCCCGAAGGACGCAGCGGGCGCCGCACCCCTGCCGTCGGCCACGCTCGGCGGTGAGCAGAAGCGCTCGCTCGAACAGATCACGTTGCTGCTCTTCATCACGGTCCCGTTTCTCGCGATCCTGGCCGCGGTACCGCTCGCCTGGGGCTGGGGTGTGAGCTGGCTCGACCTCGGCCTGCTCGTCTTCATGTACTACCTGGGCTGCCACGGCGTGACCATCGGCTTCCACCGCTACTTCACGCACGGCTCCTTCAAGGCCAAGCGGCCCCTGCGGATCGCGCTCGCCATCGCGGGTTCGATGGCCGTCGAGGGTCCTCTCGTCCGCTGGGTCGCCGACCACCGCAAGCACCACAAGTTCTCCGACGCCGAGGGCGACCCCCACTCGCCGTGGCGGTTCGGGGAGACGGTGCCGGCCCTGATGAAGGGGCTGTGGTGGGCGCACATCGGCTGGATGTTCGACGAGGAGCAGACGCCGCAGGACAAGTACGCCCCGGATCTGATCAAGGACCCGGCGATCCGCAGCATCTCCCGCAACTTCATCTTCTGGACGATGCTGTCCCTGGCCATCCCGCCGATCGTCGGCGGTCTGGTCACGATGTCCTGGTGGGGCGCGTTCACCGCGTTCTTCTGGGGTTCTCTCGTACGGGTGGCCCTGCTGCACCACGTGACCTGGTCGATCAACTCGATCTGCCACGCGGTCGGCAAGCGCCCCTTCAAGTCCCGTGACCGCTCGGGCAACGTGTGGTGGCTCGCCGTGCTGTCCTGCGGCGAGTCCTGGCACAACCTGCACCACGCCGACCCGACGTCCGCCCGGCACGGTGTGATGCGCGGGCAGCTGGACTCCTCCGCGCGGATCATCCGCTGGTGCGAACAGCTGGGCTGGGCGTATGACGTGCGCTGGCCGTCCGAGGAGCGCATCGCGTCCCGCCGTAAGCCACCCGTGGCCGACGCGGCATGATGGGTGCCGTGGGCGACGAACCGAGCACTTCAGGCAGCGGCGGCGAAAAGCCCCGGCGGACGCGCAGGACGCGGATGACCGGGGCGGAGCGCCGACAGCAGCTCCTGGACATCGGCAGGACGCTGTTCGCCGAGAAGGGCTTCGAGGGGACGTCCGTCGAGGAGATCGCCGCGAAGGCGGGGGTCTCCAAGCCCGTCGTGTACGAGCACTTCGGCGGCAAAGAGGGTCTGTACGCGGTGGTCGTGGACCGCGAGATGCAGCGCCTGCTCGACATGGTGACCAGCTCGCTCACGGCGGGCCACCCGCGTGAGCTGTGCGAACAGGCGGCGTTCGCGCTCCTCGACTACATCGAGGAGTACACGGACGGCTTCCGCGTCCTGGTCCGCGACTCCCCCGTCACGCAGTCCACGGGCACGTTCGCCTCGCTCATCTCGGACATCGCCACGCGGGTCGAGCACATCCTCGCCAAGGAGTTCAAGGCCCGCGGCTTCGATCCGAAGCTCGCGCCCCTGTACGCGCAGGCGCTGGTGGGCTCGGTCGCGCTGACCGGCCAGTGGTGGCTGACCACCCGCAAGCCGAAGAAGGCCGACGTGGCGGCGCATCTGGTGAACCTGGCCTGGCACGGTCTGGGCAACCTGGAGGCGAAGCCGCGGTTGATAGGGCATCGCAAGGCCTGAGGTGTGAGCTGTCGAGAGAAGGGGGGGGGGGGGCGCCCCCCCGGCCCCCCCGCTCCCCCCCTCTCCCCCCGGCCCCCCCCC
>NZ_JAEIMH010000098.1:15607-31964 GCF_016464295.1 Streptomyces sp. N35
GGGGTTGATGGGGCATCGGAGGGCCGGGGGTGGGGCCGGCCGAGAGAGGGCCGGGGGGCCACCCCCCCCCCCCCTTCTCGTTCACGTCATCGTCACCGGCTCCGGCTCCGGTGACTCCAGTCGGTTGCCACCGGCTCACCCCTTCGGTTTGCGGGCCACCGCGAAGATGCGGCGGAAGGGGAAGACCGTGCCGTGCGGGCCCTGGGGGTAGGCCTTGCGGAGCAAGTCGCGGTATTCGGCGAGGAATTCGCGGGTGGCCTCCGGATCGTCCGCGAGCGCCGTCAGGACCGGGCGCAGCGCCGTGCCCTTGACCCAGTCGAGGACCGGGTCGTCGCCGGTGAGGAGTTGGGAGTACGTGGTCTCCCAGACGTCCACCGCGCAGCCGAGGTCGGTCAGCCGGGTCAGGTACTCGGCCGGTTCGAGGACGTGCACGAAGCGCCGGCCGTGCTCACCGAGCCGTTCGCGCCACTGGGGCGCGTCGCACAGTTCGCCGAGCAGGGCGTGGCTGGGCGAGGTGAAGTTGCCGGGGACCTGGAAGGCGAAGGTGCCGCCCGGGCGCAGATGGCCGATCCAGAGCGGGAACGACTCGGGGTGGTTGGGCACCCACTGCAGCGCGGCGTTGGAGACGATCAGGTCGTAGGCGCCGTCGGGCGTCCAGTGCGCGGCGTCCGCGGGCTGGAAGTCCAGCGTGCCGCCACCGCCGGTCGTGCCCGCGTATTTCGCGGCCCGCTCCAGCATCTCCGGTGAGTTGTCGAAGCCGGTGATACGGGCCGCGGGCCAGCGTTCGGCCAGCAGCACCGTGACGTTCCCGGGGCCGCAGCCCAGATCGGCGATACGTATCGGCAGACCGTCGGGATCCGGCAGTACGGGGATCCTTGCGAGCAGGTCGAGAAAGGGACGCGTCCTGTGGCCTGAGTGACGCAGGTATTGCTGGGGGTCCCAGGTTGGTGCGGAATGCATGTTCGAGCTCCCTGCCTGGTGCGGAAGGACGAAGCGGAGGTCGCTTGTGCGGCGACGATGCCCCAAGCGAACCCGAATTATCTCTTGACGTCAAGAGACTTCATGTCGAGGGACCCCTTACACTGATCGCCATGGAGGACGAGGTCGATCGGCTGGTCGCGGCTTGGCGCCGAGAGCGCCCTGACCTCGACGTGGAACCACTCGAGGTACTGAGCCGGGTGAGCAGGCTCGCGCGCCATCTCGACCGTGCGCGCCGCCTCGCTTTCTCCGAGCACCACCTCGAGCCGTGGGAGTTCGATGTGCTCACCTCGCTGCGGCGGGCGGGCGCTCCGTACCAGCTCTCCCCCGGCCAGCTGCTCCAGCAGACGCTGGTCACGTCCGGCACGATGACCAACCGTATCGACCGGCTCGCCAAGAAAGGCCTGGTCGAGCGGCTCCCCGACCCCAGTGACCGCCGAGGTGTACTGGTCCGGCTGACCCCCGAAGGACGCGACCGGGCCGACCAGGCCCTCGCGGGTCTCCTCGACCAGGAGCGGGCCATCCTCGCGGAGCTGTCCCGCGGCCAGCGCGGCGAACTGGCGGCGCTGCTACGCCAGTTGACCGCCCCGTTCGACAACATCCCCGGCTAGGTCCACGGGTCCGACACCGGCTCGTCGCGCGAGCGCGACAGCCGCCAGGGTCGAGTGCACACCGAGCTTGCCCAGCACATTCTGCATATGGGTCCGAACGGTGTGCGGTGAAAGGAAGAGGCGCTCGGCGACAGCTTTGCGCCCCAGGCCGGCCACCATGCACCGCAGCACCTCGCGCTCACGCGGAGTCAGGGATTCGACGAGCCGCTCACTTTCCGTACGGTGCTTGCGTGCGGCGGTCAACTCCCGCAGGACGCCGGTCAGCAGGGCTGGCGGCAGATGCGTCTCGTCCCTGAGGACTCCTCGTATCACCGTGAGCAGGCGTGACAGCGAACAGTCCTTGGCGACCCAGCCCGACGCTCCGGCCTGCAGGGCGAGCGCGGCGCGCCGCGGGTCGTCCTTCTCCGCGAGCACCACGGTCCGTACGGACGGCTGGCTCGAACGGATGCCCGTGACAAGGGAGATGCCGTCGACGAAACCGTCCGGTCCTGACTCCGCGCTGTCGTGCAGGGGCAGGCGTGCGCCGGGCACGGTGCTGCCGAGGTCGGCGTCGACCAGCAGTACGTCGAACCTGCGCCCCTCGGTCGCCGCCCGCTCCAGACTGCGCAGCGCGGCGGGACCGCTGCCGGCCGCGGCCACGTCCACATCGGGCTCGGCGGCAAGGGCCGCGGCGAGCGATTCGGCGAAGATGCGATGGTCGTCGACCACCAGGACCCGGATTCGAACCACGTGAAACCCCCAGGCTCCATCTTCCGGGGAGATGGCGAGGCGGCTGTCGCCGCGGATCCCCGGACCCCCTCAGGGGCGTTCGGCGCAGGTACGGCGTCCGGAGCGCACATCACCGTGGTCCCACGGCCGCCGCCGTGTGGTGACTGTTACCCCGCTCCTGGCGCCGTACCCGACTGTCTCGCCCCCTGATCGGCACCGGCCCCCACCGGTGCTGAGCATCAGAGTACGGGCGGGGGCGGGTGGCGGAAGGGTTATTGCAGAACTGGTCGTGCTGCGGGTTCCCGTGTCCGGTCTGCTGATTACCGTGATGCGCATGGTGCGATTTTTGTCGGAAGTCGACAGGGAACGGCCCCATCCGAGCTTCGCCTCGAATGTCCTCGAGCGCCGGACGGGCTGGTGGATTGCCGCAGTCGCGCGACGGCGGAACGGAACTCACCCACCCCGTGCGGTGGACCGGAACACCCCTCCGGCCGTCAGCCGCGCACCGGCGGACCGGCGGACCGGGGCAACCGTGCGAGCGGAACACCCCACCGGCCGTAAGCCGCGCGACGGCGCAAGGGGACGGGGTGGGGTGCATTGTCATTCGGGCACCCCCGACGTCGGCGGCAACCCTTCACGGGAACGGTGCCATTGCCCGAATGAGCAAGCACCCCACCCCGGCCCCGACCCACGACGAAACCGCAGGCGCAGAACGCACCGGCGGAAAGCCGCACGCGCAAGCGACCCGGCAGAAAGCCACACACGAAACCGCACCCGCACAACGCACCAGCAGGAAGCCGCACACGAAACCCACCCGGGCCGGCGCCCCCTGCCCTCAGGCCTGAGCCACCACGATCACGCTGTCCCCGGCCGCGAAGGAGTGGCGTTGCTTCTTGTCCGGGTTGAGGCGGATGCCGAAGGACGGGGGAAGGGCGGCCTCGGACTGGCGGCGGTAGCCGATCGCGGAGTGGCCCTGGCGGCGGGCCGATTCCACCACCGTGTAGAAGTCGACGTCGTGCTGGAGCGCGACATAGTCGCCGGCCGGCTTGAGGTAGATCTCGCAGCCCTCGGCGGCGAAGAGGTCGTCGAAGACCCGGGCCAGATGACGGTTCTCCGACACCTGGGTCATCAGCAGGCTGATCACCTTGTCACTGACGATGAAGTCGTCGCTCTCGCTGATCGGGGCCAGGGCCCGGTTGCGGTCGTCGGTCATCTCGGTGACCACCGGCAGCTCACGGCCCAGGGTGTTCTCCAGATCGCGCAGGTGAAGGAGCGTGACCAGCGTCTGGTTGTCGGCCTGGGCGCTGTCGATGTCGTCGTAGCCGAGCACGATCACATGGTCGTAGTCGCCGATGTCGAGCGACTTGAGCGTGCCGGGCCGGGTGATGTCACCGGTCTCGCAGGACGCGTCCAGATTCCGCAGCTGCTCGCGCACCGCCTCCACCGCGATCTTCGCCTCGTCCCCGCGCGCCACGACATGGAGCCGCGAACCGGCCGTCACATAGGTGTCGAGCTGCGTGATGATCGTGACCGCCCGCCGGTTCCAGCCGAGCACGAGGACGGATTCGGGCTGCTCCTCGCGCGGCCGCGGCGAGACGATCGCGGCCTCGTCGATCTCGTACGGGAAGTCCGAGACGACCACGGTGTTGTCGTCGCGCGACACCGCGATGATCCGGTCGCCCTCCGCGATGACGGTGTCCGGTGCCGGATTGAGCGCGATCGCCCCGTCGGCGCCACGCAGCAGCCCGACGGGCGAGGACGTGTCGTACGCCAGGAGCGCCTCGCCGTAGCTCCGGCCGACGAGCGTGGGCTCGGCTGACATGTAGAACTCGTCGCCCGCGTAGTTCAGGAGGTCCAGGTAGATCACGGAGAGGCCCGGCTGGCGGCTGGTCTGCACGATCAGCCGCGCGGAGATGTCGTCGATGCTCGCGACGCACGCCTCCGCGCCGCCGGCGAGCCGGGTCGCCTCGAGATTGTGACCGCAGCTCACGGCCGCGACGATGTGGTACGGCTGCTCGCGCCGCTGCGGGCTCTGGGTCACGGCGAGCAGGGTCTTGACGACCTCGGCGTCCCCGCCGTCCTCACAGGCGCAGGCCCGCGGTCCGGCCGGGCTCTCGGCGGCCGGGGTCAGGACGATGATCGAGCGGGCGTCGTGCGGGTTGACCAGGCCGATGTCGGTGGGGTCCATGGGGCTGCCGGTGCGGCAGATCACCTTGGTGGTGCCGGTGTCCGGCACCTTCGTATGGATCTCGTCCTCCATCTCCACCTTGTCCTTGTCGGCGAGGATCACCACCGCCGACCGGCGCAGATTGGCGTTGGCCTCCACCAGTTCGGAGACGATCGGGAAGACCTGGTCCGACCAGCCGAGGAGCACGGTGTGCTCCTTCTCCAGGACCAGCGAGCGTCCCTTGCGCAGATCCATGATCTTGCGGTTGACGCCCGAGGTGATCAGACCGACGAGGGTGCTGGCGAAGAACAGGGCCACCAGGGCGAGGATCACGGAGAACGCGACGAACGCGGGCGTGCCGACCGCGCCGCCGAGATTGAAGGTCTCCGCGGTGTTCTGCCAGACGGAGACGAGCTGGTTGCCGAGGGTCGTGGGGGTGTTCTTGTCCGCCCACACGAGCAGCGCGCTCACCGGGATCACGATCACCAGGCAGATCGCCGAGAGCCAGCCGATCAGCGCCGGGGTACCGCGGGACATGGTGTTGTCGAACCAGTACCGGAGCCTTGCTCTTTGTGAGGGGTTGCCGCTCATCAAGCATCACGCTCCCAGCAGTCGTCGGCCCTCCCGCCTGTCGGACAGTTCCGATCCTTGTCCGGATCTGCGACCCGCGCAGCTTCAGGGCCGCCGGTGAGCGGCGCCAACGGCCCCCGGGGCGGGGGCCCCGGGGGGGGCCCGGCCCCGTGTGCGGTGCCATGGGTCGTACGCCTACTCCTGTACGTCCCGGGGCGTGGGCGGCGCCGTGGGGCGCAGCTTCAGCCAGACGAGGAAGAACAGACCGAGGGCCAGCATCGCGAGCCCGGTCCACAGGTTGATGTTGACGCCTTCGGCCTTCTTCAGGTCGGCGTCGGACGGGCTGATGCCGGCGATCGTGACGATCACTCCGTACACCACGAACAGGCCGCCGATGATGCGCCGGATGTCGAAGAGCCGGGCGGCGGTCGCGGACTTGCTCTCCAGCTCGGAGACTTCGCGCTGCAGGTCGGACATGTCTCTATGCCTCCGATCGAATCTAGAAGGAGTACGGGATGTAGCAGGCGGCGGCGAGGGCGATCGCACCCCAGCCGAGCAGGGCCGGGCGGCGGTACCAGGCGCTGTCGCCCTCCTCGGGGGCCTCCTGCATACCGGGCGAGGTCGTCCCGTACACGAGACCCGCGAGCTCGGCCTCGGGCTTGGGCGCCGTGAACAGCGTGACCAGGACCATGACCAGCGCACCGGCCACGAAGCCGACGATCGCGGAGACGAAGTTGGCGCCCTGGTCGGAGGGGATGTCGATGACGCCCTGCTTGTAGATCACGAAGTAGTTGATCATCGCGGCGGAGGTGCCCGCGAGCAGACCCCACACACCGGACTTCATCGACGCGCGCTTCCAGAACATGCCGATGATGAAGACCACGAACATCGGGACGTTGAAGAACGAGAACAGGGTCTGCAGGTACCCCATGATGTTCGAGAAGGACGCGGCCAGGAAGGCCGTGCCGATGGAGGCCATGACACCGATCGCGGTGATGAGGCGGCCGAACTTCAGGTAGTACGCGTCCTCACGGTCCTTGACCACGTACTTGGCCCAGATGTCCGCGGTGAACACGGTGTTGAAGGACGAGACGTTCGCGGCCATGCCGGCCATGAACGCGGCGAGCAGACCGGTCACGGCGATACCGAGCACACCGTTGGGCAGCAACTCCTGCATCAGGAGCGGGATCGCGTCGTTGTACGTGAGGTCCGAGCCCGCGGTGCCGATCTTCGGCACGAGCACGGCGGCGACCAGGCCCGGGATCATCACGATGAACACGATGAAGATCTTCGGGAACGCGGCGATCAGCGGGGTGCGCTTGGCGGCGGACAGGTTCTTGGCCGACAGGGCGCGCTGCACCTCGGCGAAGTTGGTGGTCCAGTAGCCGAACGAGAGCACGAAGCCGAGGCCGAGCACGATGGTCAGCCAGTTGGCGCCGAGCGGGTTGGCGTCGCCGATGCCCGTACCGCCCCAGGCGGACAGGAAGTTGTCCCCGTGCGACTTGGTGAGCGAGTCGGTCAGACCGTCCCAGCCGCCGACCCGCTTGAGGCCGAGCAGGGTCAGGGGTATGAGCGCCGCGAGGATCACGAAGAACTGCAGGACCTCGTTGTAGATCGCGGAGGAGAGACCGCCGATCGTGATGTACGCGAGGACGAAGAAGCCCGCGACCACGATGGACACCCACTGCGGCCAGCCGAGCAGGGCCTCGACCACGATCGACAGGGCGTACAGGTTGACGCCGGCGATCAGGATCGACGCGAAGGCGAACAGGATCGAGCTGAGCAGATGTGCGCTCTTGTCGAAACGCTGGAGCAGGAACTCCGGCACGCTTCGGACCTTGGAGCCGTAGTAGAACGGCATCATCACCAGGCCGAGGAAGACCATGGCCGGGATGGCACCGATCCAGTACCAGTGCACGACGGCCACGCCGTACTGCGCACCCGTGGCCGCCATGCCGAGGATCTCGGTGGCGCCCAGGTTGGCCGCCACGAAGGCGAGGCCCGTGACCCAGGCGGGCAGGGAGCGGCCGGACAGGAAGAAGTCGAGGCTGGTCTTCACACTGCGCCGGGCGGCGAACCCGATGCCGAGCACGACGGCGAAGTAGATCGCCAGGATCGCGTAGTCCAGCCCGTTGGTGGGGAGCCGAAGCCCTTCGGCGAGGTATTGCATGGGGGAGTCTCGCTTCGTTGCGCGAACGTATCGGACCGGAACCTACGCCTCCATGTTCAGAAATTGAAGGGGGGTCTTGGTGTTCTTTGTTCGTTCGTGATCGAAGCCACCTGGCGCGGGAGTTCGGATTCCCCAAGATCAACCGTGCGATGTGCGTGCTGTGTGCCGTCCCGGACCGTTGACCAAACTGTTGGCTTGTGGTTTGTTGTGTTCGGTTCTGTTTGATGGGTGCGTTAGGAGCAGCCCAAGTGAAGAAGACCTCGACGCGTCTCGCCGACGGTCGTGAGCTCATCCACTACGACCTGCGCGACGACGTCGTCCGCGAGGCCGTCGACCGGCGTCCGCTCGATCCGGTCGCCACCACGTCCGAGATCCGCGAGGACCGCCTGCTCGGCGACTTCGTCGCCATCGCCTCGCACCGCAACGCCCGCACCTACCACCCGCCGGCGAACGAGTGCCCGCTGTGCCCCTCGAAGGGCGAGCAGCTCAGCGAGATCCCCGACTCCTCGTACGACGTCGTGGTCTTCGAGAACCGCTTCCCCTCCCTCGCCGGCGACTCCGGCCGCTGCGAGGTGGTCTGCTTCACCTCCGACCACGACGCGTCCTTCGCCGACCTCGGCCCCGAGCAGGCCCGGCTCGTGCTCGACGCCTGGACCGACCGGACCGCCGAGCTGTCGCATCTGCCGTCCGTCGCGCAGGTCTTCTGCTTCGAGAACCGCGGCGCCGAGATCGGCGTGACCCTCGGCCACCCGCACGGGCAGATCTACGGATACCCGGAGATCACTCCGCGTACGGAGCTGATGCTGCGCTCGCTCGGTGCGCACAAGGCCGCACGCGGCGGCAACCTCTTCGACGAGCTGGTCGCGGACGAGCTCGCCGACGGCCGCCGGGTCGTCCTGGAGGGCGAGCACTGGGTGGCGTTCGTGCCGTACGCCGCGCACTGGCCGTACGAGATCCACCTCTATCCGAAGCAGCGCGTCCCGGACCTGCTCGCGCTCGACGAGGCGGCGCGCGCGGAGTTCCCACAGATCTATCTGGAACTTCTTCGCAGGTTCGACCGGATCTTCGGACCGGGTGAGCCGCCGACCCCGTACATCTCCGCATGGCACCAGGCGCCGTTCACCGCCCTGGACGCCTACGGCGTGGAACGGGACGACTTCGCCCTCCACCTCGAGCTTTTCACCATCCGCCGCACTTCCGGCAAGCTGAAGTTCCTCGCGGGTTCCGAGTCCGGCATGAGCGTGTTCATCAACGACGTGCCGCCGGAGACCGCGGCCGAGCGACTGCGAGAGGTAGCGAGTTCATGAGCGGCCAGTACGCCAAGTACCTAGTCACCGGTGGCGCCGGATATGTCGGCAGTGTGGTGGCTCAGCACCTTCTTGAGGCCGGGCACCAGGTCGTCGTGCTCGACAACCTCTCCACCGGCTTCCGCGAGGGCGTGCCGGCGGGCGCCGAGTTCATCGAGGGTGACATCCGCGACGCCGCCAAATGGCTGGACTCCTCCTTCGACGGCGTCCTGCACTTCGCCGCCTTCTCGCAGGTCGGCGAGTCCGTGGTCAAGCCCGAGAAGTACTGGGACAACAACGTCGGCGGCACCATGGCGCTGATCGGCGCGATGCGCGCGGCGCGGGTGCGCAAGCTGGTCTTCTCCTCCACGGCCGCGACGTACGGCGAGCCCACCGAGGTCCCGATCGTCGAGACCGCGGCCACCGCGCCGACCAATCCGTACGGCGCCTCGAAGCTGGCCGTCGACCACATGATCACCGGCGAGTGCGCGGCGCACGGGCTCGCGGCGGTCTCGCTGCGGTACTTCAACGTGGCCGGTGCGTACGGCACTTGCGGGGAGCGGCACGACCCCGAGTCGCACCTCATCCCCCTCGTCCTCCAGGTCGCGCAGGGCAAGCGTGCGGCGATCTCGGTCTTCGGCGAGGACTACCCGACGCCGGACGGGACGTGCGTACGCGACTACATCCACGTCGCGGACCTCGCGGAGGCCCACCTGCTCGCGCTCGGCGCACCGCGCGAGGGCGAGCATCTGATCTGCAACCTGGGCAACGGCAACGGCTTCTCGGTACGCGAGGTCATCGACACCGTCCGCCAGGTCACCGGGCACCCGATTCCCGAGGTCGTGGCCCCGCGCCGCGGCGGCGACCCCGCCGTCCTCGTCGCCTCCGCCGACGCCGCCCGCGAGCGGCTCGGCTGGACTCCGTCCCGCGCGGACCTCGCGGGGATCGTCGCCGATGCGTGGGCTTTCGCGCAGTCCCGGGAGGGGTGAAGTGATGGGTGTCGCCGAGGAGTTCAGCGCCCTGTACGGGTACGAGCCCGAGGGGGTCTGGGAAGCGCCGGGCCGGGTGAACCTGATCGGTGAGCACACCGACTACAACGACGGTTTCGTGATGCCCTTCGCGCTGCCGCACACCGCGGTGGCGGCGTTCGGGCGGCGCACGGACGCGGCGGTACGGGCCCACTCGGCGGATCTGCCGGGCGAGCCGGTCGTGGTGGCCGAGCCCGCGCCGGGTGCGTCCGCGGGCTGGGCGGACTACGTGGCGAGCGTGGTGTGGGCGCTGCGGGACGCCGGGCACGCCGTGGGCGGTGTGGACGTCCATCTCGCGTCGACCGTGCCGACGGGCGCCGGGCTCTCCTCGTCCGCGGCCCTTGAGGTCGTGGTCGCGCTCGCGCTCAACGATCTCTTCGAACTCGGCCTGGAGCGCCAGCAGTTGGCGCGCCTGTGCCAGCGCGCGGAGAACGTCTACGTGGGCGCGCCGACCGGGATCATGGACCAGACGGCTTCGGCGTGCTGCACGGCCGGGCACGCCCTGTTCCTCGACACCCGCGACCTCTCCCAGCGCCAGGTGCCCTTCGACCTGGCCTCCCTCGGGCTGCGGCTCCTCGTCGTGGACACCCAGGTCAAGCACTCCCACAGCGAGGGCGAGTACGGCAAGCGACGGGCCGGGTGCGAGGCGGGGGCCGCGGAGCTGGGGGTTACGGCGCTGCGGGACGTTCCGTTCGCCTCGCTGCCGGAGTCCCTCGACCGGCTCTCCTCCGACGGGATACGCGGCCTGGTCCGGCATATCGTCACGGAGAACCACCGCGTGGAGCGGGTCATCTCGCTCTTGGACGCGGGCGATGTACGGGCCATCGGCCCCGTCCTCGTCGAGGGCCACGCCTCGCTGCGCGACGACTTCCGCGTCTCCTGCCCGGAGTTGGATCTCGTGGTGGACTCCGCGGTGGCGGCCGGGGCGCTGGGTGCCCGGATGACGGGCGGTGGTTTCGGCGGCTCGGCGATCGTCCTGGTCGAGGAGGCGTCCTCGGATCAGGTGGCGAAGTCCGTGGTGGAGGCGTTCGCGTCCCGCGGACTGACGGAACCGCGGGTCTTCACGGCGGTCCCGGCCGCGGGGGCGCGACGGGTGCGCTGACCTCGGCGCCCGCCACCCCGTCCACTCCCCCGGTCCGGCCGCCCAGCGGCAGTTCGGCCCACACCGTCTTGCGCGGCGCCGGACCCTCGACGACCCCCCAACGCTCCGCCAGCGCACCGACGATCAGCAGCCCCCGCCCCGACTCACCGTCCGGGGACGGGGGCTGTTCGTCGGGGTGCCGGTCCGGGCGGGTGTCGTCGACCTCGATCCGCAGCGTGTCCGCGCCGAGCACGAGCCGCACCTCGAAGTCCCGTCCGGGCACGTGCCCGTGCAGCACGGCGTTGGCGGCGAGCTCGGCGAGGACGGCTTCGGCGTGCTCGGCGCCCTTCAACGGGACGTCCCAGGTTCGCAGTTGCTCGACCGCGAGCAGCCTGGCCAGGCGGGCGCCCCGGCGCGTGCCGGAGAAACGCTGCGTGAAGGTGCGGGCGGTGGCGGGGAGTTGGTGGGTGCTCATGGGGTTACGGTCCCGGGGTCTGCGGGTCCGCCACCAGGGACCACGTCCGTACTGTCGACGACAGTACGGACCTGCCCTATGGACAGTACGGTGACGATCCGTAACCCTGAGTGACATCCGATCACCGGGGAGGTGCGATGACCTCGGAGCAGAACGAGCCCGAATCGTCCGACAGCATGCGGGTGTTCGGCGCGGTCGTAAAGGCCCTGCGCGAGCACACCGGGATGAGCCGCGAGGAACTGGGCACCTTGGTGCACTTGTCCAAACACTCCGTGGAGTCCATCGAGCGCGGCCGCCGCCTCGCCGGACAGTCCTTCGCCGACGCAGCGGACACCGCGCTCGGCGGCACCGGAGCCATCCGCGAGGCGTTCCGGAGCGTCACGCGGGAGAAGGGGTTGGCGGCGTGGTTCAAGCAGTGGGCCGCGCTGGAGCGGGATGCGGTGGCGCTGTGTACGTACGAGTGCCGGATCATTCCGGGCCTGCTGCAGAGCCCTGCCTACGCGGGAACGCTGTTCACCGAGCAGTTACCGGCCCTCGATGACAGCAAGGTCGAGGTCCAGCTCGCAGCTCGCATGGAGCGGCAGGAGATCCTGCGGGAGCGGCTGAACACCCAGTACAGCTTCATCCTCGAAGAGCACCTGTTTCTCCGGCGTACCGGCGGGGCGGGCGTCACGCGTGAACTCATCGACCACGTCTTGGAGGTGGGCAGGCTACGCAACGTGGAACTTCAGGTCATGCCGCTCGTCCAGGAGCGGCACGCCGGGCGCGACGGGCCCATCCGACTCCTGGAGACGCCGGACAACAAGTGGTTCGCGTACTGCGAAGGACAGGAGAGCGGCCAGTTCATCGGCGACACCAAAGTCGTCAGCACGCTCCAGATGCGCTATGCCAAGATGCGCTCACAGGCCCTGACACCCGAAGCCTCACGGGACCGGCTGCTGAGCATTCGAGGAGCGCTATGAGCATCACCGAACTGGCATGGTTCAAAAGCAGCTACAGCGGTGGCGACGGCGACAGCTGCGTAGAAGTCGCCCTCGACTGGCGGAAGTCCACGTACAGCGGCGGCTCGGGCGACGACTGCATCGAGATCGCCCCCTGCCCCACCGCCATCCACATCCGCGACTCCAAGGACACCCGCCGCCCCGGCTTCCACGTGGGTCCGGACGCCTGGCGGGACTTCACCGGATACGCCGCCGAGCAGGCGTAGCGCCGAAAGGCCCTACACGTGACCGGAGTTGTTGACCGAGGGCAGCTCCGCAGCCGCGGGCACGCCGCCCACCGGACCCGCCCGGTCGAGCAGCCCCGTACGGGCCGCGAGCGCAGCCGCTTCCAGGCGTGAGCCGACGCCCAGCTTCATCAGGACCCGCTGCACATGCGTACGTGCCGTGCTCGGCGCTATCCCCATGCCCGCCGCGATCAGGCGGGTGTCCTCGCCGTCCGCGACCCGGACGAGGACCTCGACCTCGCGCGGGGTGAGCATCTGCAGAAGCCGCTGGCCCTCGTCGTCGGGCTGTGCGGCCGGGTTGAGCAGCTCGGCGAACGCGCCCTGGAGCAGCGACGGCGCGACCGCGGCCTCGCCGGAGCGGGCCTTCATGATGGCGCGCTCGACCCCTTCGATCCGCTCGTCGTGCCGTACGTATCCGGAGGCGCCGGCGGCGAACGCGGCCGCGATGCCGCGAGGTGAGGGCACGGGACCCAGGACCACGACGGCGACCTGCGGACGCTCCCGCTTGATCTTCACGATCGGGTCGAACATGCCCGGCTCGGCGGGTGTGGACGTACCGATCAGACAGACCTCGGGCGCCCGCTGCACCACCAGCTCCGCCGCCCCCGCGGCCGGTGCCGCGGCGGCGAGCACCCGGTGTCCGCGCAGTTTCAGGGCCGAGGCGAGCGCCTCGGCCAGCAAACGGTGATCGTCGACCACCATGAGCCGCACACCCATCGGGCCACCCCCCAATTCCCCCACGCGCGCAAGTATCGGAGCCCCCCAGCCCCTCATCTCCCGGAAGCTACACGGTTGTTCGACATTACGCGCCCCCTACCGGCCAGAAGCACCTCGGAATACCGGAATCCCTGCTATTCGGGACTGAAGGGCGGTACGCGGACGAGGAATGCTTCCCCTATTCGGCACCGTCACCCCTGGGATCACCCGCATGTCCGGGATACCGCATACGAGATACGGAATACGGGAACGGCCCTGTCCGATACGGGAACGGCCCTGTCCGCCCGGTGGCCGCCTCCGTCACGCCAGCCGCCCCAGCTCCTCCTCGGTGACCCGGCCCCGCAGCGGCTCGCCCTTGGCGTAGCGTTCGAGTTCCGCCACCACGTACGCGCCCAGGCGCCGCACCTCGGCGCCCTGGACGCCGGCGATATGCGGGGTGAGCAGGACGTTCGGCAGGTCGTACAGAGGGTGGCCGGACGGCAGCGGCTCCGGGTCCGTCACGTCCAGGTAGGCGCTCAGGCGGCCGCTCACGCACTCGCGCGTCAGGGCTTCGGTGTCCACGAGGGAGCCGCGGGCGGTGTTGATCAGCGTGGAGCCGTCGGCCATCAGGGCGAGGCGGCGGGCGTCCAACAGGTGCCGGGTCTCGGGCAGTTCGGGCGCGTGCACGCTGACGATGCTGGACTCGCGGCACAGGGTGTCCAGGTCTGCGGGTTCGGCGCCCAGCTCGCGCGCGGCCGCCTCGTCGACGTACGGGTCGTGCAGCAGGATCCGGTGGCCGCGGCCGGCGGCGACCAGGCCCTCGATCACCCCGCGGCCGATCCGGGAGGCGCCGATGATGCCGATGGTCCTGCCGTCCACGCCCTCGCGTTCGGAGTGCGTGAGGAACGCGGTGCGGTACGCGCGGGCGGCCGGCAGCGCCTGCTTCCCGGCGAGGAGGATCACGGCGAGGGTGTAGTCGACGACCGGTCCGGCGTTGGCGTCCGCGGCCGAGGAGACGAGCAGACCGCGGCGCCAGACCGCCGGCGTGGCGACCCTCTTCACCGATCCGGCGGCGTGCAGCACGGCTTGGAGCCGCGGCGCACCCTCGAGCACCTCCTCGGTCAGCGGCGGGCAGCCCCAGCAGCTCACCAACACCTCGGCCTCCGCGAGCACTTCGCGTGCCGCGCCGGCCGTGAGGTCACCGGACAGCGGCACCCCGTCGCCGAGCACGTCGGCGAGCCGGACCATCCGCTCCCGGAGGTCCTGCGGCAGCACCGTGGCCGCCTCCTCGGCGGTCATGGCGAGCGCCACCGTGAGTCTGTCCGACACCCTTACCTCCCGTGTAGTAACCGATTTCTAACAGGAGTCGCAGACTGGGGGCCAGCCCTGCGCGCCGACCTGGGCCACAGGGCACAAGCCACACGGCACAGAGCACAAGCCGCGGGCCACAGAGCACAGAAGGCGAGTCGAGGAGCGAGATGACGTTGCAGACGCCACCGGACGACCTGGGCACCCGAGCGGGCTGGGAGGCGCTGGCCGACCAACTCCTGGGCGCGGTGCAGCCGTTCGCGTCCCCCGGTTTCGGCCAGTACCGGCTGCCGGGCCGCGCCAGCCAGTCGGGGCAGGAGTCCGACGGTCTGGAGGGGTACGCCCGCACCTTCCTGCTCGCGGCCTTCCGTATCGCGGGCGCCCGCGGCGAGGTCGACCAGCGTCTGATCGACCGGTACGCGGCGGGACTTGCCGCCGGTACGGATCCGGCGAGCGGCCCCGGCGAGGCGTGGCTGCCCGTCACGGACCGGAAGCAGCCGATGGTCGAGGCCGCCTCGATCGCCCTCGGGCTGCACGAGACCCGGCCGTGGCTGTGGGACAGGCTCGACGACAAGGTGCGCGCGCACGTGGCCGACTGGCTGGGCGGCTTCATCGGCGCCGAGCCGCACGACAACAACTGGCTGCTCTTCCAGGTCGTCGCCGAACAGTTCCTCGCCTCGGTCGGCGCACCCCACTCCCAGGCCGACATCGACCGCGGCCTCGACCGGATCGAGGACTGGTACCGCGGCGACGGCTGGTACACCGACGGCGACGGCCGGCACTTCGACCACTACAACGGCTGGGCGATGCACCTGTATCCGCTGCTCTGGGCACGGATAGCGGGGGCGTCCGCGGACGCGGGCCGGGTCGCCGCGTACCGGGAGCGGCTGCGCCGGTTCCTCGGAACGTACGCGCACTTCATCGGCGGTGACGGGGCGCCGATGCACCAAGGGCGTTCCCTCACCTACCGGTGGGCGGCCGCGGCGCCGCTGTGGATGGGCGAGTTGGCCGACTGCAGCCCCTTGCCGCCCGGGATGACCCGCCGGGCCGCCTCCGGGATGCTGCGGCACTTCACCGCGCACGGGGTGCCGGACGAGCGGGGGCTGCTCACGCTCGGCTGGCACCGTCCCTTCCTGCCGATGGCCCAGGACTACTCGGGCCCCGCCTCTCCTTACTGGGCGAGCAAGGGCTTCGCGGGACTGCTGCTTCCGCCGGAGCACCCGGCGTGGACGGCGCCCGAGGAGCAACTGCCGGTGGAGACGGGGGACTTCTCGCTCGCCCTGCCGCAGCCCGGCTGGCTGCTGCACGGCACCCGCGCCGACGGTGTCGTACGCCTGGTCAACCACGGCACGGACCACCAGTTCCGAGGTGCGCCGCCCTCCGCCGACCCGCACTACAGCAAGTTCGGCTACAGCACCGCGACCGCGCCCGAGACGGGCGAGGCCGCCTGGCGGCGCGGTGTGGACGGGCACCTCGCGCTGCTGCCGGCGGGCGCGGATCCGGCCGAGGCGGCGGGCGAGCCACGGCGGCGCATCCACGCGGTGGAGGTGGCCCCGGGCCGCGCCTCGTCCTGGCACGAGGCGCGGGTGGCCGGTGACCCGGAGGCGTACAAGATCGCCACGACCTCGCTGGTGCACGGGCGGTACGAGGTCCGTGTGCACCGCGTCTTCGCCCCCGTGGGCGTCACGGTCCGCGAGGGCGGATACGCGGTCGCTGGCGATACGGTGCGCGCCGAGACCGGGCCGGGCCTGGCTGTGGCCCGCGGCGCCCGGGTGGCTTCGGCGGTGGTGGCGCTGCACGGCTGGGACGAGGAGACCGGCATCGCCCACGCGACGGACGCGAACGCCCTCGGCCCGCGCTCGGCCTCCCCGTACCTGCTGCGCCGCGCCCACCCCGGCGGCCGGACCGTACACGTCACGCTGGTCGTCCTGTCCGGCGAACCCCTGGACGCCGCTTGGCTCCACAGCCACACCACGGTCACCATCACCTCGCAGGACGAGGTGACGGTCCGCCTCCCGGACGGCACGGGACTGAACGGGTGGGCGCCGGGCCCC
>NZ_JAEIMH010000099.1:0-2266 GCF_016464295.1 Streptomyces sp. N35
GCTCGGCACACGAGGTGTGCCGAGCCCTTCGTCGTACGGGGAGCAGCCTCGCGCCGTTGGTCGGCGGCTGCCTATTCCTCCCCGCCGGCGGGCAGGAGCTGGAAGTCGACGACGACGCAACCCACTTGCCCGTCCTCGGTGCGGCCGAGCCAGACGGGGTAGGACCCGTCGCCCTGGCCGGCACGGAAGGCGATGAGGTTCGGCTCGGGCCCCGTGCCGGGCAGTTCCACGGTGAAGCGACCGTCGAGGGGGATGAACACGTCCTCGTCCAGCTGGTCTTCGCTCACCGTCCGCGTCGCGTCCAGGAAAGCCGCTGTGCCGGTATCCACGCCCACCCCGTAGAACTGGCCCTCGCCGAGCAGACCCAGGTCCTCGTCGGGTCGGAGGAGCATGTCCCACTCGTGAGGCGGGGTGTCCAGGAACGTCACCCTGGCCGCGGCGACAGTGGCCCCGCGTGTCGTGCGCAGGAGCGACAGCGTGACCGGGAACTCGCCCGGCGGCACTGCGACGGTTCGCGGGTCTCCGAGCCAGCCGGGGTCCGAGACCGCCAGCTGCCCTGACGTGATCCGCAGCAGGCCGGCGTCGACGTGCTCGACGACGGCCGGCCCCTCCGGAGCGTCGCACGCACCCGGACGGAACAGCCGCTCGATTCCGGTGGCGCGCAGCGGCCCCGATCCCTCGGCCACCGGCACGTCGCTCAGGACCACGGTCGTGGCGGGCTCGTGGCCCGCCTGGGCGAGGAGCGGAAGGAACACCTGCCAGTCGCCGAATTCCGGTACGGGGCAGAGGAAGCTTTCGACAGGCGCCGAGAACCGCCGCACGGGGACGCTCGACGGGCCGGCCGGTGGAGCCTGCGGTGGCTGCGTCGATGCTCCCCTCGGCCCGGCGAACTCGGTCTTCACCTCGACCTGCCCGTCGTCCGAGACGGTCGTGGTCTCCTGGACCGCCCACTTCTTGGACGCGTACGCCTGCTCGTCGGAGAACTCCCATCGGGTGTTCCAGCGAGCCAGCAACATCCCCGTGCTGTGCGGCTTGAGGTCGATCATCCGCATGCGCCAGGACCTGTCGTCGAACAGATACACCCGCCACATCCGGCGCGGCCAGGACTCGAGCAGGGCCAGCGGTCGCTCCCGCACGGACAGCAGTACCGCGTAGTCCTTCCCGACTGCGTGTCTGCGCACCGCGACCGCTCGGGAGACCGGTTCCGGGTGGGTCATCCCCCGCACGGGACCCCACAGTTCGCCGTACGACACCTCAAGACTGTCGAAGATCACAGCCGCGCATCTCCCCCCGTCGTCGTGCCGCCAGTCTGCCAGTGGGGTCTGACACGCGGACTGTGGGAGATCGGCAACCTGGGGTTGCCGACGGCGCACGAAGGCGCGGCAAATCGTCCTTTCGGCCGAGGCGGGGGTCGGGCCGTACGGGGCCAAGAAGGGCTTGATCAAGGACCTTTGGGGTGGGGGGCGGGCCGGGGGTTTAGGCCAGGCTTATCCGTGCCGTCCCGGAGTGGTTCGTGGGTGGCGCCCTCATTTCTCCCGTTACCGACCTCCGAGAGGCCGTCTTCTCATGTTCTCCAAGCCGATCCGCATCCCGCGCCGCCGCGGCGTCGCCGCCCTGTTCGTCACCGCTGCCGTCGCCGGCGGCTCCCTGGCGACCGCGGCACCCGCGTCCGCGGGATACGGCGGCGGCTACGGCGACGCCTGGGTGAACAACTACGGTGGCGGTTACGCCGACAACTGGACCGACACGTACCACCAGGACTACGGCAAGCCCTGGGGCGGCGGCGTCCCCGCCGAGAAGCGGCTGGCCGATGTGCGCGTCACCGCGTCCGGACCGGCCCGTATCGACCACAACCAGGAGCAGTTGTGGACGGTGGAGATCACCAACTCCGGCAGTGCCACGGCACAGCAGGTCCGCGCGACCGCCGATCTGCCCAACGGCATCGAGTACCGCGCCCACCGCATCAGCGCCGGCAGCGCCGACGCGCAGCTGGTCGACGGCCGGGTCGTGGTCACCACCGGCCCGCTCGAGCCCGGCCGGAGCGTGACGCTGCAGATCGCCGGCCGAGGCCCGTCCTACGGCGGCGGCAACGTCCGGTTCGAAGCCGTCGCCACCACCCCGACGCCGGAGTCCGTCACCACCAACAACACGGCCACGGTCCGCACGCGCATCGCCTGATCACACCCCGGCGAACGGAGGGGACCCCGGGCCCGGCCGGGGGCCCCCCCCCGCCGGAAGGCCAAACCCCCCCCCCCGGCAGGCCCTT
>NZ_JAEIMH010000099.1:2276-31626 GCF_016464295.1 Streptomyces sp. N35
GAGGACCCCGGCCGCGGCCGGGGTCCTCCGCATGCGGAAAGCTCAACGCCCCAGCGCGGCAAGCTCCTTCGCGGCCTCCGTGAGGTCCTTCGCCGTGTCGATGGCGCGCCAGTACGCACCCTGCGGGATCGGGAACCCGGCAAGCCGCCGTGCCCGGGCCAGCTGCGGGAACGTGGTGCGTTCGTGGTCGCCCACATCGGGCAGCAGCGCCGCGAACTCGGGCGCGAAGACGTAGACGCCCGCATTGATCTCGTACGAGGTCGGGGGCGACTCGATGAAGTCCGTGATGTGACCGAAGGAGTCGGTCTCCACGGCACCCCACGGAATCCGCGGCCGGGCCAGCGCCAACGTCGCCGTGGCGGCACGCTCCGTGTGGAACTCGGCCATCGCGCGCAGCGAGAACCGGGTCCAGATGTCGCCGTTGGTGGCGTACCAGGCCTGGTCGGGGTGGGGCAGATGCGCGGCGGCGAACTTGAGGCCGCCGCCGCGGCCCAGCGGTTCCTTCTCGACGACCGTCGTCACGTTCAGCGGCAGATCGGCCGTCGCCAGCCAGTCCTGGAGGACCTCGGCGAGATGGCCGCACGAGACGACGGCGTCGGTGACGCCTTCCTCGGCGAGCCAGGTCAGCTGATGGCCGATGATCGGGGTCCCCGTGCCGGGAATCTCGACCATCGGCTTGGGCCGGTCGTCGGTGTACGGGCGAAGGCGCGAGCCCTGTCCACCGGCGAGAACGACAGCCTGGGTCGGGGTCGCGCTGGGCGCGGTCGTGGTCATGGCCGCACCTTATGCGGCGGGCCGTGCCGGGCCGCTGTCGGGTCACCCGCAAGGACCACGGTCCGAGCCCGGCGCATCCACGGTCCGAGCCCGGCGTATCCACGGTCCGAGACGGCGCTCCACGGCCCGAGCCCGGCGTATCCACGGTCCGAGCCGGCGCATCCACGGCCCGAGCCCCGACGTGTGCAGGGCCCGAGCCGCGGGCCGGCATTCGCTCAGGAGGTCTCGGCCACACCTGCCGCGAACGCCGTGTCACAGACCGGCCGCGAGAAGGACTGGGCGCGGGCGGGGCCGTAGTGCTGGACCGCGGCGCGACCGAGGGCGCGGGCGATCGAGACACAGTGCTTGGCGAGCGAGGGCCGCCGGTCGACCTCCTGCTGGAGGTGCGTAAGGGCGATGCCCGGGTCCTTCTCCTGCAGCTCGGCGAGGAGGACGTCCCGCAGTACATCCTGCGGGGCACGGGACTTGGCGGGCTTGGAGATGTCCTCGGAGGCCGAGGTCAGCGTCGAGGGCGTGGTGCCCGTCCAGTTGACGCTCGCCACCGCGAGGGTGCCGGAGAGCACCAGGACCACGGGGAGTACCAGGGCGAGGGTGCGGCCGATGCGGCGGGCGGGGCCCTGCCGGTGCCGCCGGGGCGTGTGGGAGTTGGAGTGCGTCACGCGTGTGAGAGTAGCGGTGGGTGATGATTTGGCGACATTTGGTCACCGTAACGAGGGATGGTTCGAGGGCGGCTTTCGAATCCCGTGTTGACGAACGGGGTCGAAATGGGCGGCGTTTCAGCCTATTTGTCGACTCGCGAGACTTCTCGGGTACGTACGGGAAAGGTCCCGCACCCCTGAGGGGGGGGCCTTGCCTGTGGGGTTGTGGCTCCCTGGGGCGGGCGGGGGCCGTAGCCGTGGGGCCCGCCGGAGGAGGTCGAGAAGACGTGGGTCTCGCCCGGGCGCGGGACCACGTGCAGGACCGTGCCCTTCTCCGGGACCGCACGGCCGCTGACGCGGACCACGAGGTCCTGGTGCTCGCCGCCGACCTCGGCGGAGCCGTAGACGTAACCGTCGGCGCCGAGCTCCTCGACCACGTTGACCGTGACGGCCAGACCGGCCGGGGCGTCCTCGGTGTCCTTGGTCAGGGACTTGGCGGCTTCGCCGTTCTGCTCGACGATGTCGAAGTGCTCGGGGCGGACACCGACCGTGACGGTGCGGTCGCCCTTGTCGGCGGCGGCGGAGAGGGCCTCGCGGGAGACCGGCACGACCGAGTTGCCGAACTTCACGCCGCCGTCGGTGATCGGGACCTCGACCAGGTTCATGGCCGGGGAGCCGATGAAGCCGGCGACGAAGAGGTTGGCCGGGCGGTCGTACATGTTGCGCGGCGAGTCGACCTGCTGGAGCAGACCGTCCTTGAGGACCGCGACGCGGTCACCCATGGTCATGGCCTCGACCTGGTCGTGCGTCACGTACACGGTGGTGATGCCGAGGCGGCGCTGCAGCGAGGCGATCTGCGTACGGGTCGACACGCGGAGCTTGGCGTCGAGGTTCGACAGCGGCTCGTCCATGAGGAAGACCTGCGGCTCACGGACGATCGCGCGGCCCATCGCCACACGCTGACGCTGACCACCGGAGAGGGCCTTGGGCTTGCGGCCCAGGTACTCGGTGAGGTCCAGGATCTTGGCCGCGTCCTCGACCTTCTGGCGGATCTCGGCCTTCGGCACACCGGCGATCTTCAGGGCGAAGCCCATGTTGTCGGCGACGGTCATGTGCGGGTACAGCGCGTAGTTCTGGAACACCATGGCGATGTCCCGGTCCTTCGGCGGCAGGTGCGTGACGTCGCGGTCGCCGATGTGGATCGAACCCGCGTTGACGTCCTCGAGACCCGCGAGCATGCGCAGGGAGGTGGACTTGCCACAGCCGGAGGGGCCGACGAGGACGAGGAACTCGCCGTCCTGGACGTCGAGTTCGAGCTGGTCGACGGCGGGCTTGTCGCCACCCGGGTAGATGCGGGTCGCCTTGTTGAACGAGACAGTGGCCATGGGTAAGGGCCCCCTTCACCGGCAGGAACGTGCCGGACGATCCGAGTAAAGGTTGCACCGGTGCGGATCCCTTGCGGGTGCCGCGGTGGTGTAGTCCATTTGGTGGACTGGGGCCGACCGTACCTGGTGGGCGGGGTTCGCGGTAGAGGTCGTTGTCGCTTTGTGTTCGGGTGCCGCGGGGGCTCAGTTGGCCAGCCCCGCCTGGTGGGCGAGCAGCGCCGCCTGGACCCGGCTCGTCGAGTCCGTCTTGTCCAGGATCGCGCCCACGTGGGTCTTGACCGTGCCGACCCCGATGCCCAGCGAGCGGGCGATGTCCGCGTTGGACAGACCCCGGCCGAGCATCGACAGGACCTCGCGTTCGCGGTCGGTGAGCTGGGTGATGCGGGGGTCGGCGGCGGACGGGGGCGAGGCGCCGCCGGAGAGCATGCGGCGGATGACCGAGCCCGTGACGCCGGGGGAGAGGACCGCGTCGCCGGTGGCCGCGGCACGGACCGCGCTGATCAGTTCCTGGGGGCCCTCGTCCTTGAGCAGGAACCCGGTCGCCCCGTCCCGTAGCGCCCGTACGACGTTCTGGTCGTCGCCGAAGGTGGTGAGCATGACGACCTGCGGGGCCGGGTCGAGGGCGACGAGCCGGGGGACCGCGGCCAGGCCGTCGAGCACCGGCATACGGATGTCGACGAGCGCGACGTCCGGGCGGTGCTCGGCGGAGAGCGCGATCGCCTCCTCGCCGTTGACGGCCTCGGCGACCACCTCGATGCCCTCGGCATGGCTGAGGATCAGCTGCACACCGCGGCGGATCATCTCCTCGTCGTCGGCGAGCAGGACGCGTACCGGAGTCGTCGGAGTCGTCATGGGGTCCCCCTGGTCGGGTCGGGCGCGGGCGTGGCCGAGGGTTCGACCACCAGCGGCACGGAGAATTCGTCGATCTTGATGAGGGTCCCGTGCGGGTCGAAGCAGTAGCGCGCGATCCGGAAGAGGCCCTGCGTCCTGTACCGCTCCTGGTCGTCGCCGAAGGAGTACAGGCAGCCGGCCGCGTCCGTCGGGCGGGCCGGTTCACGGCCCGCGGCGGCCGCGCGCACCACGTCGCTGTCGTACGTGAGCTGCTCGACCCGCGACTTGGACATGCCGACGTGGATCGCCTCCGGCTTGCCGTACTCCTGCTGCGGCCTGGCCTGCTCGACCAGGATCACGCCGAGCATCATCGTGACGGCGACGCCCGCGAGCCCGAGCAGAGCGGTGATGACGGTGCCCACCCGGTCCTGGATCCCGGACAGCGCCGTCGCGCCGCTGCCGTCCCCGGTGGCGGGCGCCGAGCGGCGGCCCGCGGGGTCGGGCACGGCGGGCATCACCGCGTACACCTGGAAGCCGCCCTCCGCCCGCACCCCCGCGTCGAGGCGGCCGCCGAGGAGCTCGACGCGTTCGCGCAGGCCGGTCAGGCCGCGGCCGGTGCCGGACGCCGGTTCGGCGGCGGGGAGTTCGGGGGGTTCGTTGCGTACGCGGACGGCCACCTCGCCGTCCGTGTGCGTGACGGTGACCGTGACGGCCGCCCCGGTCGCGTACTTGTGGACGTTGGTGAGCGACTCGCGCACGATCCGGTGCACCGCACGGCGGACCTGCGCCTCGCGCCGGTCGAGGTCGGGCCCCTGCCAGTCGAGCCCGACGGGGATGCCGACGCCGCGCGACTCCGCCACGAGCGCCTCGATGTCGGCGCGGGTGCCGGTCGCGTCGGTCAGCGCCTCCGTGCCGGTGTCGCGGCTGAACGGGCCGAGCACGCCGAGGATCTGGCGCAGCTCGTACATCGCGTCGCGGGTGGCCTGGCGCACCTGGGCCGCGCTCTCCTGGAGCCTCGGGTCCTGGTCGCGCAGCGCCATCTCCAGGCCGCCGGTGTGCAGCGAGATCAGGCTGAGCCGGTGGCCGACCAGATCGTGCATCTCGGCGGCGATGCGGGTGCGCTCCTCGCTGCGCGAGGCGTCCTCGGCGTTGCGCCGGGCCTCCTCGGCGGCCGAGGTGCGCTCTTTGAGCACGGTGACCAGGCGGTCCTGCTGTCCTGCCGAGATCCCCACGAGCCCGGGCACGACGAGCGTGGTGGCGGCGAGGACGAGGCCGAGCGCGGCCCCGTACGCGGTGCCGTATCCGCCGGGGAGTGTGGTGGGGGTGATCAGGGCGGAGACGGCCGTGGCCAGCGCCGTCGCGCCCAGGAGCAGCAGGGTGCGCCGGCGCGGGTCGGCCAGCCGGCGCGTGACGGTGTACGAGGTGACGGCGGCGATCAGTCCGTAGAACGGGACGGCGCCGAGCAGCACCGCGAGGCCGAGCACGGCCGTCACGGGGAAGCGGCGGCGGACCGCGAGGAGTGCGAGGGCGGCGAGCGTGACGGGGATAAGGAAGCGGTGCGGCAGGTCGACGTGCAGTCCCGCCATCGCCGCGTACGTGGCGAGGACGAGGATGCCGCCGCCCGTCGCCTCGGCGGGCGCGCGCCACAGGTGGCGGCCCTGGTCGCCGGGGCCGGCGAAGGGGCTGCGGGGGGTGGGGCGGGGGGGGGTGGGCGGCATGGTGTCCAGTATCGGGCGGTACGCGGCCCGATTCCGTGCGCCCTGCGGGCGATCCTGGGCGCGCTGTCCTCTGCCCAAAGGAAGAGGGCCACTCATGCGGGCGGGGCGCCCCGGTCATGGAACGCCGAAGGCCCCGCTTCCTTCACGGGAGCGGGGCCTTCGGCTTCGTATGAGCCCCCTGTCGGAATCGAACCGACGACCTGCTGTTTACAAGACAGCCGCTCTGGCCAACTGAGCTAAGGGGGCACCGCGCGTGACCTCGGTCGCGCGCACAAGGCTCCCTCACTGTACACAGCGGCACTGTCGCCGGGCCATCGAGTTGCCCGCCCCCGCGAGCGTCTTCGCAGCCGTCTCCGCGCTCATCGCGGGATCGCTCCGGGGCCGCTCCGGGGTCCCTCCGCAGTCGCCCCGCAGTCGTCCTCAAGGACTACCGGACGCCCCGTCCCCGACCTTCGGCAGAGCCCCGATTCCCGCCCTCAGAGCGACGATTCGGGCAGGTGGGCGGCGGGAGGCTGGACGCATCGTGTCCCCGGCCGAGGAGCCCTCATGTCGTACGCCGCAGCCCCCGCCCACGCCCGCCGAGCCGGCGCCGCCGCACAGGCCGCCGGCCTGACCAAGGTGTACGGCTCGGGCGAGACCCGGGTCGTCGCCCTCGACGCGGTGGACGTGGAGTTCGGGCGGGGCCGCTTCACCGCGATCATGGGGCCTTCGGGTTCGGGCAAGTCGACGCTGATGCACTGCATGGCCGGCCTCGACTCGATCACCTCGGGCTCGGCGCGCATCGGCGAGGTGGAGCTGTCGCAGCTGAAGGACCGGGAGCTGACGCGGCTGCGGCGGGACAAGGTGGGCTTCGTCTTCCAGGCCTTCAACCTGCTGCCCACGCTCTCCGCGTACGAGAACATCACGCTGCCCGGCGCCATCGCGGGCCGCACCCCCGACCAGGAGTGGGTCGAGCGCGTGGTGCGCACGGTCGGGCTCGCCGACCGGCTGACGCACCGGCCCGCCCAGCTCTCCGGCGGACAGCAGCAGCGGGTGGCGGTGGCCCGTGCGCTTGCCGCGCGCCCGGAGATCATCTTCGCGGACGAGCCGACCGGGAACCTCGACTCGCGTTCCGGCGCCGAGATCCTCGGCTTCCTGCGGGAGTCCGTGCACGCCTTGGAGCAGACGGTCGTGATGGTGACGCACGACCCGGTGGCCGCCGCGTACGCGGACCGCGTGATCTTCCTGGCCGACGGCCGGATCGTCGACGAGCTGCACGAGCCGACGGCGGCCACGGTGCTCGACCGGATGCGGCGGTTCGACGGGGTCGTACGGACCAGCTGAGCCGTACCCGCACCGGCCGACTCACCCTCGTATCCCCTTAGGAACTTCCTCCATGCTGCGAACAGCCCTGCGCAACGTCCTCGCGCACAAAGCCCGCCTGGTCATGACCGCGCTCGCCGTCATGCTCGGCGTCGCCTTCGTCTCCGGCACGCTCGTCTTCGGCGACACCGTCGCGGGCGCCTTCCGGGGCGCCTCCGCCAAGAACCTCGACGGGGTCGCGGTCGCCGTGCAGGACAACGGCACCACCGCCGAACCCGAGGCGAAGCCCGGCGCCTTCGAGACCGCGCTCGACGGCAAGCTCGTGCGGCGTATCGCCGAGCTGCCCGGCGCCGAGTCCGTACGCCCCACGGTGAACGGCCGGGCCACGCTCGCCGCCAAGGACGGCGACCCGGTCAACGCCGACGCCGACTGGCACAACCTGGCGGTCAATTACGCCCCCGGCAAGGACGGCAAGGACCCGCTCTATCCGCTCACGAAGGGCCGCGCCCCGGCCTCCGCCGGTGAGCTGGCGCTCGACGCGAAGACCGCCGAGAAGGCCGGCTACCGCATCGGCGACACCGTGCGCTTCGCGACCGACGGGCCCGCGCTCACCAAGAAGCTGGTCGGCCTGGTCTCCACGGACGACCCGCGGGTCACGGCCGGCGGCACGCTCGCGGTCTTCGACACGGCCACCGCGCAGAAGCTGTTCACCGCGCCCGGGTTCTACGACGAGATCACCGTGGGGGCGCGGCCCGGTACGGACGAGAGCAAGCTGACCGCGGACGTCCGGGCCCTGCTGCCCGAGGACGGCGCCGCGACCGCGACCAGCGGTCAGGCGCTGGCCGCGCAGCAGTCCCGGGACATCGCGCAGAGCACCGGTGCGCTCACCAAGGCGCTGCTGGTGTTCGCGGGGATCGCGCTGTTCGTCGGGGTGTTCATCATCGCCAACACCTTCACCATGCTGATCGCCCAGCGCACCCGCGAGATCGCCCTGCTGCGGGCGGTCGGCGCCTCGCGCAAGCAGGTCGTACGCTCCGTACTCATCGAAGCGGCGCTGCTCGGACTCGCCGCGTCGGCCGCCGGGTTCGCGCTCGGCCTTGGCATCGCGTCCGTCCTGCCGCCGCTGCTCAACGCGGGCGGCGCCGGACTGCCGGACGGACCGCTGGTGATCTCCCCGGGGGCACTTGTGTGGTCCCTGGTCGTCGGTGTCGTGGTGACCGTGTTCGCCGCCTGGCTGCCCTCGCGCAAGGCCGCGCGGATCGCGCCGGTCGAGGCGATGAGCACGGTGGACGCGGGGCCGGCGCCCCGGGGCCCCCAGGTGCGCCATGGGGCCCGGGCGCCGCCCGGCGGGGGGGGGGTGCCCCTCCTGGTGTACGTGGCCGGCCTGAAGAAGCCCGCCGAAGTCGACCTGCTGACCGCGCTGTTCGGGGCGGGACTGTTCCTCCTCGGTCTGATCGTGCTCGCGCCGCTGCTCTCGCGGCCGTTCATCGCCCTGACCGGGCGGCTGACCGAGCGGCTGTACGGCGTGAGCGGCAAGCTGGCCAAGGAGAACGCGCTGCGCAATCCGCGCCGTACCGCCGCGACCGCGTCGGCCCTGATGATCGGCCTGTGTCTGATCACCGGACTCACCGTGGCCGCGCAGTCGGCCGACCGGGCCGTGGCCGCCGAGGCGACGACCGGGCTCGCCGCCGACTACCGGATCTCCAACTCCGCGTACCGAGGCATCGACAAGGACGCCGCGGACAAGGTGGCGCGCGTGCCGGGCGTCTCGGTCGCCGCGCCCGTGGCCTCCGCGATGGGGCAGACGCCGGGCGGCTATCTGCACCTGACCGGCGCCGACCCGGGCACGCTCGGCAAGGTGACCGATCTGCGGTTCACATCCGGCTCCTTGACCGACGTCGGGCCCGGGAAGGTCGCGCTGTCACAGGAGTTGGCGCAGGAGCGCGGGCTCGCGGTGGGCGACACGTTCAAGGCCGAGCTCGGCGGGCGGTTCGTGGACGGGGCGCGCGAGGGCGCGACGGAGAAGACGTTCACGGTGGTGGGTGTCTTCGAGAAGAACCGTACGGTCGAGGAGGCGCTCGGCTCGCTCGGCGATGTGCTGCCGTACGCCATGGACAAGAGGCTGGACGAGGTCCTGGTGAAGGCGGACGGCGGGGCTGCGTCCTCGTCCCTCGACGGGAAGATCCGGGACGCGCTCGGCAACAGTCCGCTGCTCAAGGTGCAGGACCGCGACCAGATCGTCGCGCAGGAGACCGGGGCCGTGGGCACGGTCCTGAACATGATGTACGGACTGCTCGGCATGGCGGTCCTGATCGCGGTGCTCGGTGTCGTGAACACCCTGGCCATGTCCGTCTTCGAGCGGACCCGGGAGATCGGGATGCTGCGGGCGATCGGTCTCGACCGGGCGGGGATCCGGCAGATGGTGCGCCTGGAGTCCGTGATCATCTGCCTGTTCGGCGCGGCGCTCGGGATCGGGTCCGGGATCTTCCTGGCGTGGCTCAACAGCGGGGTCGCGGGTGGAGGGCTGCCCGCGTACGAGACGGTGCTGCCGTGGTTGCGGCTCGGGTTGTTCGTGGTGCTCGCGCTGGTGGTGGGTGTGCTGGCGGCGATCTGGCCGGCGCGGCGCGCGGCGCGGATGGATGTGCTGGGGGCGGTGCACTCGGCGTAGGGGCGGGGTGCGGAGGTGAGTTGTGTGGGGCGCCCACCTGGGCGCCCCACACAACTCAGCGCCCGCTCAACCGGTCCGCGAGCCGTGCCAGCCGGTCCGTCGCGGCGGAGTGGGAGGACGCCTCCCGGCGGTCCGCCGCCCGGTACGCGGCGTACAGGCCGTGCACTCCCAGCCAACGTGCCGGCTCCGGCTCCCACTTGCGGACCTTGTGGTCGACCCAGGGGAGCGTGGTGAGGTCCGTGGGGCCCGCCTGGCCCGAGTCCTGTTGGACGAGGTCGCGCAGGGTGCGGCCGGCCAGGTTGGCGGTGGCGACGCCCGAACCGACGTAGCCGCCCGCCCAGCCGAGACCCGTGGAGCGGTCGAGGGTGGCGGTCGCGCACCAGTCGCGCGGGACGCCGAGCACCCCGGACCAGGCGTGGTCGATGCGCACCCCGGCGAGGGAGGGGAAGAAGCGGACGAGGATCTCGCGCAGTGCCTCGATGGTGGCGGGCTGCGTACGGCCGTCGTTGTCCGTCTTCGAGCCGAAGCGGTACGGAACCCCACGGCCCCCGAGCGCGATCCGGCCGTCCGCCGTGCGCTGGGCGTACATGTACGCGTGCGCCATGTCGCCGAGCGCCTCACGGCCCGCCCAGCCGATGCGCTCCCACTGCTCGTCGGTGAGCGGTTCGGTGGCGATCATCGAGGAGTTCATGGGCAGCCAGGACCGCTTCTCGCCCTTGAGGGCCGCCGTGAACCCCTCCGTGCAGCGCAGGACGTACGGGGCGCGGACGGTGCCGTACGGAGTGACCGCGTGCTTCGGGCGGATCTCCGTCACGGGCGTGGACTCGTGGATCACCACGCCCAGTTCCTCGACCACGCGCGCAAGCCCGGTGACCAGCTTCACCGGGTGGATGCGTGCGCCATGCGGCGTCCAGGACGAGCCGACCGCGCCGGCTATGCGGATACGGGAGGCGGTCTCGCGGGCGCCGAGCAGCAGCCGGTCCTTCTCGCCGTACGCCTGCTCGGCCTCATGGAAGGCCTTGAGCCGGCTCAACTGGGCGGGCGTGTACGCCACTTCGAGTACGCCGCCGTGGTGGATGTCCGCGTCGATGCCCTCGGCCGCGGCGGTCTCGATGACCTCCGTGACCGTCGCGTTCATGGCCTCCTGGAGGCGGACCGCGGCCTGGATGCCGTGCTTGGCGGCGTACCGGTCGCGTCCCGCGATGCCGTTGTAGAGCCAGCCGCCGTTGCGGCCGGAGGCGCCGTAGCCGCAGAACTTCTGCTCCAGGAGCGTGATGCGGAGGAAGGGCGCCGCCTTCTTCAAGTAGTACGCCGTCCACAGCCCGGTGTATCCGCCGCCCACGATGCAGACGTCGGCGCTCGCGTCGCCGGCGAGCGGTTCGCGGGGAGTGGGGGCGGGCTGATCGGCGTACCAGAAGGAGATGCCGCCGTTCACCGTGCTCGCTGCTGACGCGTTCATGGCCGGAAGGTAGCGGACGCGGGCCGGATGGCGGCAGGGAGGGGGACCTTTGACCCGCAACGGGGCCCGGCCGGGGTCCGTCTTCTCTCCGGAACCGTTGTCCCGGAGGTCTGGATCATGCCCGTACGCAGGTACACCCGCGCAGCCGTCACACTTGCCGCCGTCGCCGCGCTCGGCGTCTTCGCGACGGCCTGTTCGTCCACCGACAGCGGTGGGGCGGGCGCGAGCGCCGCCCTGGCCGCCAAGCCCGCCGCCGACGCCGCGCTCCTCGCGGATCTGCCCGCCAAACTCGCCGCCGACGGCACCACGGTCGTCGTTGGCAAGGGGGACGCCCCGCGCACGGTGAAGGTGTACCTGGACCCGCAGTGCCCGTTCTGCGCGAAGTTCGAGACGGGCGGCGGCGAGGGGCTGGCCAAGGCGATCCGGGACGGCAAGGCGAAGGCCGAGTACACGGTCGCCTCCTTCCTCGACCAGGGCGCCGACGGCCCCTCGACCCGCGCCGCCAACGCCCTGCGGGCCGCGCTCGACGCGGGCAAGTTCGCCGAGTACCACGCGGCGCTCTACGCGAGCCAGCCCGAGGAGGGCTCCGCGGGCGCGTACAGCACGGAGCATCTGCTGAAGATCGCCGGCCAGGTGAAGGGACTGCGGAGCGCCGCCTTCGACAAGGCGGTCGAGGACATGACGTACAAGGACTGGGTCAAGAAGTCCGAGCAGGCCTTCGAGGCGAGCGGCGAGCGCGGCACCCCGGCGGTCCTGATCGACGGCAAGAAGATCGAGACCCGCGAGGGCCTGTTCACGGCGGAGGGCTTCACCAAGGCGCTGGGGTCCTGACCCGCGTGCGGCCTCCGGGTCACTGACCCTCGTACGATCTGGGGATGATCGAGGTTCCCGAAGAGCTGGCCACCACCCAGATCAAGTACAACGGCGAGGCGGGGCGCGTGTTCATCGACGCGCTGCCCGGGCGGGCCGCCGAGTTCCTGGAGCGCTGGGAGCTCAAGCGCACTGGCCCTTCCATGTACGGCATGGCCTCGCTGGTGCTCCCGGTCGAGCGCGCGGACGGCACCCCGGCCGCCCTGAAGCTCCAGCTCCTCGACGAGGAGAGCGAGGGCGAGCCCGTAGGGTTGCGGACCTGGGGCGGAGACGGGGCGGTCCTGCTCCTCGACCATGACGCCGCCACCGGCACGATGCTGCTCGAGCGGCTCGACGAGAGGCGCCACCTGTCGTCCCTCGACGACTCCCGCGAGGCCACCCGTATCCTCGCCGGGCTGCTCGCCCGGCTCACCGCCGTCCCCGCGCCGCCGGGGTTGCGCACGCTCAAGACGATCGCGCGGGACATGCTCGACGAGACACCCGATGCCGTACGCGAACTGGCCGAGGACGACCGTCAGTTGCTGCTCGCCTGCGCCTCCCAGGTGCGGGACGTGATCGACGAACCCGGCGACCGGCTCCTGCACTGGGACCTGCACTTCGACAACATCCTCGCCGCCGAGCGCGAGCCCTGGCTCGCCATCGACCCCAAGCCGCTCGCCGGCGATCCCGGCTTCGACCTGATGCCGGCGCTCGACAACCTCTACGATCCGGCCGAAGTCCTGTGGCGTTTCGACCTGTTGACCGAGGCGTGCGGGCTCGACCGGAAGCGGGCCGCCGCGTGGACGCTCGGGCGCGTACTGCAGAACTCGTTGTGGGCATTGGAGGACGAGGAGTTCCACGAGAGCGAGTTCCAGTCTCAGCAGCTGGAAATCGGACGGCTGCTCCTGGACCGCAGGGTTACCGTGCGCCCATGATTCGCACCGCGACCCCCGCCGACATCCCCGTCATTCACCAACTCGTCCGTGAACTGGCCGAGTACGAGAAGGCGCCCGACGAGGCCAAGGCCACCGAGGAGCAGCTGCACACCGCGCTCTTCGGCGAGCAGCCCGCCGCGTACAGCCTGATCGCCGAGAACGAGGCGGGCGAGCCGGTCGGCTTCTGCGTCTACTTCCTCAACTTCTCGACCTGGCGCGGCGTCCACGGCATCTACCTGGAGGACCTCTACGTACGCCCCGAGGCCCGCGGCGGCGGCCACGGCAAGGCGCTGCTCACCGAGCTGGCCCGGATCTGCGTGGAGCGCGGCTACGGCCGCCTGGAGTGGTCGGTGCTCAACTGGAACGCGCCGTCGATCGCCTTCTACGAGGCCCTGGGCGCGCGGCCGCAGGACGAGTGGACGGTGTACCGCTTGACGGACGAGGCGCTGGAGAAGCTCGGCAGCAACTGACCCGGGCGGCCCTAGAGGATCACGCCCGTGTTCGCCTCGGCCTCCGCGTGGCCTTCCGCCGGAGTGTCGTGCCGGGGCGCGCGGGCCGTGACCATCAGACCGGCCACCACCGCGCCGAGCAGCATGATCCCGGCCGCCCACCAGATCGCGACCGTGTAGCCGTGCACGATGCCCTCGGCCCCGATCGACTGCTTCATCCGGTCGGTCGGCGCCTGGCCGCTCTCGCGGGCCGCGTCGGCCAGGTGCGAGGTGATGTACGTGGCGGAGGTGGAAGTCGCGATGGTGTTCAGGAGCGCCGTACCGATCGAACCGCCCACCTGCTGCGAGGTGTTGACGGTCGCCGAGGTGACACCGGAGTCCTGCGGTGCGATGCCCTGCGTGGCCGTAGCCATCACCGGCATGAAGACCAGACCCATGCCGAGGCCGAGCAGCACCATCGCGGGCAGGACGTGGGTGGCGTACTCGGCGTGCACGGTCAGGCCGGTGAGGATGATCAGGCCGACCGTCGCGAGGATCATGCCCGGCACCATCAGCAGGCGCGGCGCGACGTGGTGCATCAGACGGGCCGAGATCTGCGTCGAGCCGATGATGATCGCCACCGTCATCGGCAGGAACGCCAGACCCGTCTTGACCGGCGAATAGCCGAGGATGACCTGGAGGTAGTAGGTCATGAAGAGGAACAGGCCGAACATGCCGATCGTCGCCAGGCCCATCGTCAGGAAGCAGCCGGCGCGGTTGCGCTCCTTGATGATGTGCAGCGGAAGCAGCGGGTTGGCGGTCTTGGTCTGCCACCACACGAACACCGCGAGCAGCGCCACACCGCCGATGAGCAGCGCGAGCACCAGGGAGTCGGACCAGCCGCGCGGCTGCGCCTCGCTGAAGCCGTAGACGATCGCGACCAGACCGCCGCAGCCGAGCAGCACACCGGGCACGTCCAGCTTCGCCTCGCGGTGGCCCTCGCGGTCGTGCAGGAACATGAACGCGCCGATCACCGCGATGACGGCGATGGGGACGTTGACGAGCAGACACCAGCGCCAGTTCAGGTACTCGGTGAGCAGACCGCCCGCGATCAGGCCGATCGCGCTGCCGCCGCCCGCGATGGCGCCGTAGATGCCGAAGGCCTTGCCGCGTTCCTTGGGGTCCGTGAACGTCGTGGTCAGCAGCGAGAGCGCCGACGGCGCGAGCACGGCGGCGAACACACCCTGCAGGGCGCGGGCCGCGAACAGCATTCCGGAGCCGGTCGCCGCACCGCCGAGCGCCGAGGCGGCCGCGAAGCCGATCAGGCCGATCACGAAGGTGAGCTTGCGGCCGATGAGGTCCGCGATCCGGCCGCCGAGCAGCAGCAGACCGCCGAACGCCAGGGTGTACGCGGTGATCACCCACTGCCGGTTCGCGTCCGACATCCCGAGATCGGCCTGGGCGGAGGGCAGCGCGATGTTCACGATCGTCGCGTCGAGCACCACCATCAGCTGCGCGAGGGCGATGACCACGAGGCCCCACCAGCGGGTGGGGTCGGGCTCCTGAACGGGTATCGCGGGTCCACGTTCGCTCGTACTCATAACCTCCAGAACAGCACAAATGGGCTAATCCCGCGTCTTGTGCACCGGGCCCCGCGGCCGCCTCGGGCGCTGATGTCACATCCCGGCCCCCCTCATCCGTCGGTACGTGAGAACAGCAACCGCGAACAGGGAGAGTGCAGGTCATGGCCATGGGCAGGGACGGCATCACCATCATCGGCGGCGGGTTCGCCGGACTGACCGCCGCGATCACCGCAGCCGAGGCGGGCGCGCAGGTCGTCGTGCACGAGGCGCACCACACCCTCGGCGGCCGCGCCCGTACGACGGTGACCGGGCAGTACCGGACCAACGAGGGCCCCCACGCCCTCTACAACGGCGGCCCGCACTGGGCCTGGCTCAAGCAGCGCGGACTGCTCGGGCCGATCGCGTCGGTGCCGCCCCTCGAGGGCGCACGGTTCCGCTTCCGGCACGGTGACGCCCTGCGCCGTACGCCACCGTTCGCCATGCTGAAGCTGCTGCGCCGAGGCGTCGAACAGGCCCCGGTGGAACGGGACTTCCTCTCCTGGGCCGTCGAGCAGGTCGGAGAGGAGGGCGCCCGTGCCGCGGCCCACTACGCGGCGGTCGCGCTCTTCCACCACGACCCCGGCGCGCTCTCGGCCCGCTTCGTGCACGAGCGCCTGCGCCGTGCGGCCAAGCTGCCCCCGGAGGCGCACTACCCGGTCGGCGGCTGGTCCTGCGTCATCGAGAAGATGGCCGCGCACGCCTGGGACCTGGGCGTACGCATCGAGACGGCCTCGCGGCTCGCGGAACTCCCCGAGCACGGACCGGTGATCGTCGCCACCTCCCTCGACGCGGCCCGCCGCCTCATCGGCGATGACTCGCTGCGCTGGGAGAGCGGCCGCACGGCCCTCATCGACCTCGGCCTGCGTACGCGCCGCGGTGACGCCTTCATCGTCTCGGACCTCGACGAGCCGGGCTGGATCGAGCGCTTCACGGCCCAGGACCGCTCGCTCGCACCCCGCGGCGAACAGCTCGTCCAGGGCCAGATCCCGCTCGCCCCCGACGAGTCCCGCGCGGCCGCGATCGCCCGCGCCGAGCGGCTGCTCGACCTGGGCCTCCCGGGCTGGCGCGACCGTGTCACATGGCGCCGCGAGGCCCTCGCCGCCGGGCGCACCGGAGCGGTCGACCTGCCGGGCACGACCTGGCGGGACCGCCCGGCGGTGGACCGGGGCGACGGGATCTACCTGGCGGGGGACCAGGTGGCGGCGCCCGGGGTGCTGTCGGAGGTGTCGTTCACGAGCGGGGTGGAGGCGGCGCGGCTGGCGGTGGGGCGTGTATCCAGCCCCGCCGGCGTTTGAGGCGATCCGAACGAAGTCCGGATGCGGGGTCCTGGGCGGAGCCCCCACGCGGCGGAGCCGCACATGTCACAGCCGGGAAGGGGCGGGTAGGGGCGGGCAGGGGCGGGCAGGGGAAACCCGAAGCCTTGACCTCAACCAAACTTGAGGTTGAAGAGTGGGGCGCAGCACCAGTCAACCCAACGTCAGGGGAACCCCGTGCACGCCATCCGCCTCCACACCTTCGGCCCCGCCGAAAACCTCACGTACGAGAAGACCGACGACCCCGACCCGGGCCCGGGCCAGGTACGGATCACGGTCCGCGCAGCCGGCGTGCACCTCCTGGACACCGCCCTGCGCGAGGGCATCCAGGGCCCGGCCCCCGCGCCGGTCGAGCTCCCGACCATCCCCGGCCGCGAGGTCGCCGGCGTCGTCGACGCACTGGGTGAGGGGACCGACGCCCAGTGGCTGGGCAAACGCGTCGTCACCCACCTCGGCTTCGCCCCCGGCGGTTACGCCGAGCTCGCCGTGGTGGACGCCGCCCGCCTCCAGGAGATCCCCGAGGGCCTCGACGAGGCCGGGGCCGTCGCCCTCATCGGCACCGGCCGCACGGCCATGGGCATCGTCCAGTTCGCCGACCTGGACAAGGACTCGGTGGCGGTGATCCCCGCGGCGGCCGGTGGTCTCGGCACCTTCCTCGTCCAGTACGCGAAGTCCAAGGGCGCCACGGTCATCGGCCTGGCGGGCGGGGAGCGCAAGGCCGCTCTCGTACGGGAGAACGGCGCGGACCTGGCCGTCGACTACCTCGATCCCCAATGGCCCGCCGCTGTACGGGAGTTCCTGGGCCCGGACCGCCCGGCGACCGTCGTCTTCGACGGAGTGGGCGGCGAGACCGGCCGCGCGGCCGTCGGCCTGCTCGGCGAGGGCGGCAAGCACGTGGTCTTCGGCTGGACGGAATCGGGGCTCGGGGGCGGCCCGATCGACTTCGCGGACGGTGAACTCGCGGCCCGGGGCGTGGAGTCGGTCACAACCCTCGGCCCGGCGATGATGCAGAAGGCGGGCGGCGACAACCCGGTCCGCACCCTGGAGAACCGCGCCCTGGCGCTCGCCGCCGAGGGCGTCCTGCGCCCCGCGGTGACCCGCTTCCCGCTGGCGGAGGCCGCGGCCGCGCACCGCGCGCTGCAGGAGCGGGGGACGGTCGGCAAGGTGGTCCTGGAGCCGTGAGCCGCCGCCGCCGGCCGTGAGTCTCTGCTGCCCGCCGTGAGCCGCCGTTGTCAGTGGGGTGCGCCACCATGACCTCATGGCGCGCAAACCGACGACGACCGGGGCCCGGCGGCCCGAGTTCCACCTCCCCGAGCTGAGGGAGTTCGAGGAGGCGGGACTCGAACCCGACGGGGACTACGACGGGTTGGTGCTGCGCGGCCGGGACTTCGGCGGGCAGGACGCGCCGGGGACGCGGTTCATGGACTGTCTCGTGGAGGATTGCGCGTTCGACGAAGCGGGGCTGCAGCACGCGCGACTGATCGATACGCGGCTTTCGGGCGTACGGGGCGTGGGGACCGACCTGGGGGACGCGTCGCTGCGGGATGTGGAGCTGCTCGATGCCCGGATGGGCGGGGTGCAGCTGCACGGGGCGGTCCTGGAGCGGGTGGTGATCCGCGGCGGGAAGATCGACTATCTGAATCTGCGCAAGGCACGGCTGCGGGACGTCGTCTTCGAGGGCGTCGTGCTCGTGGAGCCGGACTTCGGCGGGGCCGGTCTGGAGCGGGTCGAGTTCGTCGACTGCGCCTTGAAGGCCGCGGACTTCACCGGCGTACGGATGAAGGACGTCGATCTGCGGCGGTGCGGGGAGCTGGAGATCGCGCGGGGTGTGGAGCGATTGTCGGGGGCGACGATCTCGCCCGCCCAACTCCTTGACCTGGCACCGGTGTTCGCGGCGGCGATCGGGGTGCGGGTGGAGGGGTAGGCGCTGGTGCTGGACGGCCGGTGGTGCGGGGCCGCCGGTGGGGGATAGCCGGCAGTGCGGGACCGCGGGTGGTGGGGCCTGGCGATAACCAGGGGCGGGGCCGCGGCCGCGTATGCCAGCATCCCGGTCTGAGCCCGCCCACCGAAGGACCGGTCATGCATTCCGTGGTTCTCGTCTGCCTGCCCTCGGACACCCGCCCCGAGGACATCGAGGCCGCCGTGGCGGACGCGCTGCTGCCGTACTCCATGGAGGCGGTGGTCGACCCTTGGCTCGACTACCAGACCGGCCCCCCGCACGAGCACTGGAGCGTCCACGACCGGGGCCTGCCCGCCGGGACCACCTGGGCCCAGGTCGCCCGGCTGCGCAACGAGGCATACCCCGGCCAGTCGCCCATGCTCGTGGACGACGACGGGCACGCGTACGTCGTCGCCACCTACAACCCGCACGGCGAATGGGACTGGTACCAGATCGGCGGCCGCTGGTCCGGCTACTTCCCGTGCCGGCCGCAGGCCGACGGAGATCCGCGGCTGGTGGCCGGCTCGCGGTCCTGGACCAACGAGGACCAGGCAGCCGAGCCACTGACCTGCGACGGCGGTCCGTTGCGGCTGCTCGATCTCGACGCGATGCGCCGGAGGAAGGGCGACGAGGCCGCCGCCTTGTACGACCTGTGGGAGTCGGCCGTGCGGGGGCTGCCCGCCGCGCAGCCGCTCAGCCACTTCCTCGAGCGGCATCAGGCCGACCCGGACGCGTACAGCAGGGACGAGGCCTGCGACGACTACCGGGCCCAGCCCGCCGTGGCGGCCGTGGCCGGGGTGCCCGCGCTGCCGATGATGGATCCGGTCGGCTACTTCGCCGCAGGGCGGGAGGCCTGTGTGCGTGAGGCGCGGGCCGGGGCGGTGGCCGGAGCCGTACTGCTCACCCTGGAGGGCGCGTGGATCGAGCGGCCGTGGGGTCTGGAGACGCCGGAGCCGGCCGAGACCGCGTACGTGGAGCGCGTCACCGCCTACCTCGAGGGCCTGGATCCGGACGCGTACGTCATCTGCGTGGACTGCCACTCCTGACGGCCTCTGCGTGGACTGCCACTCCTGACGGGCCCGGCCCTCAACAGGCGCGCTCGGGCCCGCCCCTCAACAGGCGCGCTCAGACCCGCGGAAACCGCGACAGCAGATCCCAGATCACCGGGTTCTCGCCCAGGTCCTCGTGCAGATCCACCAGGTCGGCCACCACGTCCTGAAGGAAGTCGCGGGCCTCGCGGCGCAGCAGGGAGTGGGAGAAGGTCAGGGGCGGGGTGTCGCCCGGGAGCCACTCCGCCTCGATCTCGACCCAGCCGAAGCGGCGCTCGAAGAGCAGGCGGTCGGAGGATTCGGTGAAGTCGAGTTCGGCGTACTGGGGGCGGGAGGCCCGACTGCCCATCGGGTCCTCGTCGAGGCGTTCCACGATGTCGCACAGCGCCCACGCGAAGTCGAGGACCGGGACCCATCCCCAGGCTGTGGACAGTTCCTCGTCCTTCTCCGTGTCCGCGAGGTAGACGTCACCGCAGAACAGGTCGTGCCGCAGGACGCGGACGTCCGCGCGGCGGTAGTCCAGCTGCGGGGGGTCGGGGAAGCGGTTGGAGAGGGCGTAGCCGATGTCGAGCACGTACGTGATCGTCCCACGCGCCGCGCCACGGCCCGCCCTCAGCCGAGCAGCCGCTGCTCCTTCGCCACCGACACGGCGCCCGCCCGGGTGTCCACGCCGAGCTTGTCGTAGATGCGGCCCAGGTGGGTCTTCACCGTGGCCTCGCTGATGAACAGGGCACGGGCGATGTCGCGGTTGCCCAGACCCTGCGCGAGCTGGCCGAGGATCTCCAGTTCGCGCTCGGTCAGCGTCGGCTGCGGGCTGCGCATCCGGGCCATCACACGGCTGGCCACCGGAGGCGAGAGCGTGGTGCGGCCCTCGGCCGCCGCGTGGATCGCGGCGAAGAGCTCCTCGGGACGCTCGGCCTTCAGCAGATAGCCCGTGGCGCCCGCGCCGATCGCCCGCGTGATGTCCGCGTCCGTGTCGTACGTGGTCAGGACCAGGACATGCACACCGGTGGGCGCGATCTGCCGGGTCGCCTCGACCCCGTCGATGCCCGCGCCCAGCTGGAGGTCCATCAGGACCACATCGGGCCGCAGCTTCTCCGCCAGCGCCACCGCCTCCTCACCGCTGCCGGCCTCGCCGACGACCTCGATCCCGGGCGCGCTGTCGAGCAGCGCGAGCAGGCCGGCGCGGACGACCACATGGTCGTCGCAGAGCAGCACGCGGATGGACGGGGTCTCGATCTCGGTCATGGGCGGTGCTCCAGGGGGATGGCGGCGGACAGGACGGTGCCCTCGCCGGGCGCGGACTCGACGGTCAGGATGCCTCCGAGCTGGCCCGCGCGGGCGCGGATCGCGGGCAGACCGTGCCCGCGTACACCGGTCGGCGTGACGCCCGCGGGGTCGAAGCCGCGGCCGTTGTCGGCGATGTCGAGGACGACCTGGTCGTCGAGGAACGTGAGGGTGAGCGCGGCGGCCGAAGCGCCGGAGTGCTCGGTGATGTTTGCGAGGGCGCCCTGCGCGATCCGCAGGAGCGCCGACTCCACGCGGTCGGGCAGCGCCCGCGCGGGTCCTTCGATACGGCAGCGCACGGCGAGCGTGTCCGTCGTCGACCGCTCGGCGAGCGCCGTCAGGGCCGCCGCGAGGCCGGCGCCCCCAGCCAGCTCGGCCGGGGCGAGGTCGGGCCCGGAGCGGCGGGCCTCCGCGAGGTTGCGGTCCGCGAAGGATCCGGCCGTACGGACATGGGTGCGGGCCTTGTCCGGGTCCGACTCCCATACGCGGTCGGCGGCCTGGAGCAGCATGCGCTGCGAGGACAGGCCCTGCGCGAGGGTGTCGTGGATCTCCATGGCGAGCCGCTGCCGCTCGGCGAGGGTGCCCTCGCGGCGCTGGATCGCGGCGAGGCGCTCGGACTGACGCCGCATATGGACGAAGACGGCGACCGCGAGGGCCGCTACCGCGGGCGGTGCGACCAGGAGATTGGGGTCGAACTCGTCGGCGAGACGCATCTGTGCGACCACCACGAACCCGGTCAGCAGGACGACCAGGCTGAGCGCCGGCCGTACGGGAAGGGTGCGCAGGCCCGTATAGAAGAGCGGCACCGCGCACCACGTGAAGCTGGGCGCGAGCAGCACCAGGACGACCCAGACGCCGACGACGGCGCCGAGCCAGAGCATCCAGCGCCCGGTGGGCCGGGCGCCGAGGGCGGGACCGAGCACGTACAGCAGCGCGAGCAGGACGCTGAACGCGATGATCCAGGGCGTCCGTGCCTCCCCGGGATGTCGCAGCAGGAAGCGGACGAGGGAGGCGCCGAGCAGCGCGAAGAAGGTGATGTGCATGATCCGCGCCAGCCAGCCGGCATCCGGATCATGGTCGGCGCTACCACCGCTGACCTGCTCTTTCAGCACCGCACACTCCCTTCGACCCTTCCATCGTGACCCCAAAGGTCCCTACCTGCGTCAACCGATCGGTTGACGCAGGTATACGCCGTACCGCGAGCCGACAGCAGCCGGTACGTCGACCATTCGGCCCCGGTTCCGGGCCCAGGATTGATCTCAGAGCGAGCCACCGAGGCACCTCACCCCGACTCATCGGAGCTCACCATGAAGAAGCTTTCGCTGCGCACCCGCGTTCTGACCGGTACCGCTGTCGCCGCCACCCTGGCCGCCGGCACCTTCGGCGCCGTGTCCGCCTCCGCCGCCGACAAGCCGGCCGAGGCCGCCAACAAGAACGTCATGCAGACGAACCACCTCACCATCGAGGCCGCGGCCAAGGCCGCCGACGCCGCCCTGGACGAGGCCAAGAAGCAGAACCAGCGCGTCTCCGTCGCGGTCGTCGACCGCAACGGCAACACCATCCTCACCATGCGTGGCGACGGTGCGGGCCCGCAGTCCTACGAGGCCGCCGAGAAGAAGGCGTTCACCGCCGTCTCCTGGAACGCCCCCACCTCCGAGCTGGTCAAGCGCCTCGAGTCCGCGCCGACCCTCAAGGACATCCCCGGCACCCTCTTCCTCGGTGGCGGCGCCCCCGTCGCCGCCAAGGGCGGCCCGATCGCGGGCATCGGCGTGGCCGGCGCCCCGTCCGGCGACATCGACGAGAAGATCGCCCAGGCCGGCGTCGCCGCACTGAACAAGTAAGCAGTCCGCTGAACGCGTAAGCAGTTCAAGCGGGTTGGGGTGAAGAGGGGTGCCGCTCCGCAACGGCGGCACCTCTCGCCCACTCCGCCCACCCTCTCGGTACCGCGCGGACCAAACCGCGCATAACCGCCATATGATCGCCGGATGCTCTCCCGTCCCGATCGCCGGGCGCCCCACCGCCCGGCAGTTCCCTTCGCACCCACGGCCCGCCAGGTCGTGGGCGCCGTCGTTTCCGGCCTGCTGCTCACGGCCTGCGCCGGCTCCGGAGTGCGGGGCACCCCGGGCGCCGCCGGCCTGCGCGATCCGTACTTCCGGCTGCTCGGCAACGGCGACTACGACGTCACGCACTACGGGATCGAGCTCGCGTACGACCCGGACGAGCGCGAGCTGACCGGCGAAGCCGTGATCACGGCGAAGGCCGGCAAGAGCCTGAGCGCCTTCAACCTCGACCTGCACGGTCTCGACGTCGAGTCCGTCACCGTCGACGACAAGGCCGCCCGCTTCAACCGCGCCGCCGACGAGCTCACCATCCGCCCCGACGACGAACTCCCCGAAGGCCGCACCTTCGTCACCCGCGTCCGCTACTCCGGCGAACCGCAGACGATCACCGACGAGGACGGCTCCGAAGAGGGCTGGCTGCCCACCGACGACGGTGCGCTCGCGCTCGGCGAACCGACCGGCTCCAAGGCCTGGTTCCCGGGCAACCACCACCCGAGCGACAAGGCCGCGTACGACATCGAGATCACTGTCCCCGAGGGCCTCGAGGCGATCTCCAACGGAGAGCTCACCTCCGAGAAGTCCACCGCGGGCCGCACCACCTTCACCTGGCACAGCGGCGAACCCATGGCGAGCTATCTCGCGACGGTCGCGATCGGCCCGTACGGGACGAAGACCTCGAAGACCGACGACGGCCTGCCCGTCTTCACGGCGGTCGATCCCGCCGAGGCGGAGCAGAGCGCCGACGTCCTTGCCCGGATCCCCGAGATCATGAAGTGGTCCGAGGGCCGTTTCGGCCCCTATCCCTTCTCCTCCACCGGCGCGATCGTCGACCGCGAGGGCGCCGCGGGCTATGCCCTGGAGACCCAGACCAAGCCCGTCTTCCCCGGCGCCCCCGACCTGGAGACCCTGGTCCACGAACTGGCCCACCAGTGGTACGGCAACTCCGTGACGCCGAAGAGCTGGCAGGACATGTGGCTCAACGAAGGATTCGCCACGTACGCGGAGTGGCTCTGGGAAGAGGACCACGGCGGCGACACCGCGCAGGAGACCTTCGACGCGCTCTACGAGGGCGACGACACCGAACTCTGGGCCTACCCGCCCGCCGAACCCACGGACGCCTCGGTGATCTCGGACGCCCCGGTCTACGGGCGCGGCGCGATGGTCCTGCACAAGATCCGCGAGTCGGTCGGCGACCGCACCTTCTTCGCCCTCATCAAGGGCTGGGCGGCCGAGTACCGCCACGGCAACGCGGATACGGCGGACTTCACGGCGTACGCGGAGAAGACGGCCGGCAGGAACCTGGACGCGGTGTGGGGCCCTTGGCTGTACGGGGAGGGGAAGCCCAAGTCGCCCTGAGTTCCGCGCCGTTCGCCCGCCCCTCTCCTCGCCTGCCCTGCGTCCGCCTACCCCTCCGTATGCCGCAGGATCTCCGGGACCGCCACGTCCCAGGCCACCTCGGGGATCTCATGTCCGGTCCGCTCCAGCGGCACGAGCCGCGCGCCCGGGATCGCCCGCGCGAGGGCCTGCCCGTGCTCGTACGGGAACATCGGGTCCTCGGTGCCGTGCAGGACCAGCGTCGGCGCGCTCACCGTGGCGAGCTCTTCGCGCGAGGCACCGCCGGAGCCGTCGAGCAGGAAGTGGTTCATCGCCGAGGCCATGGTCGCGGTGCGGTCGTGGACGCGGCCGATGAGCGCGCGCATGGCCTCCGTCTCGAAGATGCGCGAAGGCGCCGCGTACAGGCGGGCGTCCTCGACCAGGTAGTCGAGTACGGACTCCCGGTCGGACCAGTCGGGTTCGGGCGCCGGGGCGGAGAACGCGGCCTGGAGCTCCTTGGACATGGGCGGCAGGTCCTCGCCGCCCGCGGACGTCGACATCAGGGTGAGCGTGGCGACCCGGTCGGGGTGGGCCACCACCAGGGCCTGGGCGATGCCGCCGCCCATCGACAGACCGACGACATGGGCGCGGGCGACACCGAGGGCGTCGAGCACGCCCAGCGCGTCGGAGACGAGGTCCTCGCCCGTGTAGCCGGGAGCGCCGGGCTCGTAGCTCACGGACTCGCCCGTGTCGCGGTGGTCGTAACGGATGACGAACCGCGGGCCGGCCGCGAGCCGCTCGCAGAACGCGTCCTCCCACCAGTCCATCGAGGCCCCGCCGCCCATGATGAGCAGGACGGCGGGATCGGACCGGTCGCCGAACGTCTCCACGCACAGCTCGACTTGACCGACTTGCAGCAACTGCTTGTGGCGCGTCACGGATCTCCCCGTTTCAGTCGTCGATGGACTGGTACAGCGTGGCCCAGAAGTCATGGATCAGGCGCGGCGAACTCTGATTCGAGAGTCCGACCTGGGTGAACAGGATGCCGGTCACCTGGTTCTCCCGGTCGGCGTACGCCGTGGTGCCGGTGCCGCCGTCCCAGCCGAACTGGCCCACGGGCGCGTAGTCGCTGCGAAGCGTGCGCACCGCCATCCCGTAGCCCCAGCCGCCGTGCTGCCCCATGCCGGGCGCGATGTGCGCGACGCTCCGGTACATGGCGCTGCGGCCGGCGAGCAGCTCGGGCGGGAGACGGTTCGTCGTCATCAGCTCCACCGCCGCCCGCGACAGGATCCGCTCGCCGTTGTGCACACCGCCGTCGAGGAGCATCCGGAAGTACGCCTGGTAGTCGTCGACGGTGGAGACGAGGCCGCCGCCCGCGCCCTGGAACTCCGGCGGACTGCTGAGGCGGCCGCCCTCGGCCTCGTCCCAGACGTGGAACTCACCGGTCACCGGGTCGGGCCCGTACTGCGGAGGCAGCCGGTCTAGCTTCCCGGCGGGGACATGGAAGCCGGTGTCCTTCATGCCCAGCGGCTCGAGAACGCGCTCGCGCAGGAAGTCCTCGAAGGGACGGCCCGCGATCCGCGAGACCAGCACGCCGGTCACCTCGCTGGCGAGGTCGTACTGCCACCGCTCACCGGGCTGGTACTGCAGCGGCAGCTCGCCGAGGCGGCGCATCCACTCGTCCTGGTGCGGCGCGAGACCGGAGGCGACGCTGTAGTCGGTGGCCTCGAACGTGGCGGTCCTGATCGGCGACTGCATCAGCTCGAAGTCCATACCGAGCCCCATCGTGCAGGTCATCAAGTCCCGTACGGTGATCGGCCGGTTCGCCGGCACGGTCTCGTCGAGCGGTCCTTCGGGCCGCTTGAGCACCTTGCGGTCGGCGAGCTCGGGCAGCCACTCGTCCACCGGGTCGTCCAGGCGCATCCGGCACTCGTCGAGCAGCACCATCGTGGCGGCCATCGTGACCGGCTTGGACACCGAGGCCATCCGGAAGATCGTGTCCCGGCGCATCGGGGCGCCGCCCTCGTGGCGCATCGTGCCCAGGGCCTCGACATGCGTCTCGCCGCCACGGCTCACCAGGGCGACGAGCCCGGGGATCCGCTTCGACTCGATGTGCCGCTCCAGTACGCCGTGCAGCCGGTCGAGACCCGTGCGGGAGAAGCCCTTGCTGTTCGTGGACATGGTGAATCCCCTCGTCAGCGGCGCTCGTTCCGTCGGCGGCCCGGTCGGCCACCGCCCCGTCGAGCGGCGATGACCCGACCTTGCACCCTGACCCGAGGTCAACCTCAACCCCCTTTTTCCGTAGGGTCGTTCCCGTGACCGATCTCAGTGCAAGCCCTCGGCCGAAGGCCGGATGCACCATCAGTCAGGCAGCCGCGTTCGTCGGTGTCACGGTCAAGACCGTGCGGCACTATCACCGGCTCGGACTCGTCGAGGAACCCGGGCGCGACAGCTCCGGTTACCGGCGTTACGGCTCCGCGGACCTGCTCCGGCTCGTCCAGGTGCGGACGCTGGCCGCCGCGGGGGTGCCACTGGCCGAGATCGGCGAGCTGCTCGCTGCCGACTCCGAAGAGTTCACCGCGGCCATGGACGATGTGCACCGCCGGCTCACGGAACGGATCGACGAGCTGCTCGCGCGCCGCGACACCCTGCACCAACTGGCCCACGGAGACAGGGTTTTGCTGCCCGAGCGGGCCTGCGCGGTCCTGGACCGGCTCACCGGCCTCGGCTTCAGCCCCGACTATGTGGACACCCAGCGCGAAGCCCTCGTGCTGGCGCGAGCGGTGGCCCCCGAAGTCTTCGACACGTTCCTGTCCCACCTCGAACACCGGCTCGGTTCGCCCGAGTTCGTCGACCTGACCAAGCGCAGCTGGGAGGCGCGGACGTGGGACCGCGACGATCCGCGGATCGAGGATCTGGCGGCCGAGGTGGCCGACAACCTGCTTGCCGACCGTTCGTCGCTGACGATGCCGCCCGCGAGCCGCAAGCGCTCCGACGCCACCTCCCGGTACGCGGTGGTCAACCGCCACCGGGAGGACCAGTCGCCGGCCATCGCCCGCCTGAACGCTCTGGTCGAGGCGAGGCTGCGCGCGGCCGGCATCGAGGTACCGGGACGGTGACGGCCTGCCTGCGGCGCGGGACGGTGACGGCCGGTCCGCGGCGCGGGCCGGTGGGGCCGGCCCGCGGACCGGGCCTCAGAGCTCCTTGCGCAGGATCGCGCACGGCCGGTTCCGCCGGCGGTCCTCGCGGTGGCCGATGACGAGATAGCCGAGCGCGGACCAGAACGCCATCGCCCGGGGGTTGTTCTGCAGCACGGCCAGCTTCACCGCCGCGCGCCCGTCCGCACGGAAACGGTCCTCGACCAGCTGCGCCAGCCGGCGCCCGTATCCCTGCCGTTGGGGCGCGACCATCAGAAGCCCGATCCACGGGTCGGGGTCGGCCGGGTCAGGGTGGTGCGCGAGGGTGATCGCGATCCCGGTCAGCCGGCCCTCGCTGCGGGCGAGCAGCACCTCGGTGCCCGGATGCCGCAGCTCACGGGCGAGCTCGGTGGCGACCTGGCCGATCCGGATGTCGTCCGGATCGGGGAAGTCACCGCTGAGCGCGAAGAAGTGCCGGTTGGCGGCGTACAGCTCGGTGACCTCGGTGAGCAGGGCGCCGGGCAGCGCGCCGTCCACGGGGGTGAGCCGGTCGAGGATCATGCGGCAAGGGTACGTACGCGGCGGGCCGCGGGCCTTCGGGCCGCCTCACGCGCTCCCCACCCTCGCCCGTCCCCGCACGGGATCCCGCCGAAAACGGGCCGGGCCCCCGGCGATCAAGCCGAGGGCCCAGCACACGTCAACGAGCCGAGCGGACTCAGAGGTTGACGCCGAAGTCCTGCGCGATGCCCGCGAGGCCCGAGGCGTAGCCCTGGCCGACGGCGCGGAACTTCCACTCCGCACCGTTGCGGTACAGCTCGCCGAAGACCATCGCGGTCTCGGTGGCCGCGTCCTCGGAGAGGTCGTAGCGCGCGATCTCGGTGCCGCCCGCCTGGTTGACGATGCGGATGTACGCGTTGCGCACCTGGCCGAAGTTCTGCGAGCGGGACTCCGCGTCGTAGATCGAGACCGGGAAGACGATCTTGTCGACGTCGGCGGGCAGGGCCGCCAGGTTGACGTTGATCGCCTCGTCGTCGCCCGCGCCCTCACCCGAGCGGTTGTCGCCGGTGTGGACGATGGACTGGTCCGGCGTCGCCTTGTTGTTGAAGAAGACGAAGTGGCCGTCCGAGTAGACCTTGCCGTCAGCCTTGACCGCGATCGCCGAGGCGTCCAGGTCGAAGTCCGTGCCGGTGGTGGTACGGACGTCCCAGCCGAGGCCCACGGTGACAGCGGTCAGGCCCGGTGCCTCCTTGGTCAGCGAGACATTGCCGCCCTTGGACAGGCTTACAGCCATGGAGGTCCCTTTCCCCTAAATGTGTATGCGGGTGCTGCGAGTCGTCCCCGAAGCTACCCTCACCCCCTCCAACGCATCCGTCGCGGTCCTGGTTCCCGTACGAATCCCGTACCCGACCTGTTCGAGACCGGTGGGCAAGTGGACTAGACCTTTCATACGGGTACGCGCCACACTGTCCCCGTGAGACATGTCATCGCCCTCGACGTGGGCGGCACCGGAATGAAAGCCGCCCTGGTCGGGGCGGATGGCGCACTGCTGCACGAGGCCCGCCGCCGTACCGGACGCGAACGCGGCGCCCAGGCGGTGATCGAGTCGATCCTCGACTTCGCGGCCGAGCTGCGCGCGTACGGCGAACAGAAGTACGGGCAGCGGGCCGAGGCCGCGGGAGTGGCGATCCCCGGGATCGTCGACACCGAGCGGGGTATCGCGCTCTTCGCCGCCAACCTGGGCTGGGAGAACGTACCGCTCAGGGACCTGCTGCACGAGCGGCTCGGCATCCCCGTGGCGCTCGGCCACGACGTCCGCACCGGCGGCCTCGCCGAAGGGCGGATCGGGGCCGGCCGGGGTGCCGCCCGGTTCCTGTTCCTGCCGCTGGGCACCGGGATCGCCGGCGCCATCGGCATCGACGGGGTCATCGAGCCCGGCGCGCACGGCAGCGCGGGCGAGATCGGCCACATCGTCGTACGCCCGGGCGGTACCCCCTGCGGCTGCCGCCAGCGCGGCTGCCTGGAGCGGTACGCCAGCGCCTCCGCCGTGACCGAGGCCTGGGCCGAGGCCAGTGGCGACCCCGACGCGGACGCCGCCGACTGCGCCAAGGCGGTCGAATCCGGCGATCCGCGGGCCGTCGAGGTCTGGCAGCACGCGATCGACGCGCTCGCCGACGGCCTGGTCACCGCCGTCACCCTGCTCGACCCCCGCACGCTGATCATCGGTGGCGGACTGGCCGAAGCCGGGGAAACCTTGTTCACACCGCTGCGGGCGGCCGTCGAGGAGCGGATCACGTTCCAGTCGCTGCCGGCGATCGTCCCCGCTGCCCTCGGGGACACCGCGGGCCGCCTGGGCGCGGGGCTCCTCGCCTGGGACCTGCTCGAAGCCGAGGGGCGCCGTCCCGAAGCCGGGGCCGACGGGCCCGCCCCTGGAACCGACGCCCACGTACCGACCCAGTCCACGGAGGTAACCGCCTGATGGCCGTACGCAAGGTACTCACCGGCGCCCGGGTGGTGCTGCCCACCGGAACCGTCACCGACGGCCGGGTCATCGTCGACGACGCGGGCCGGATCGCCCGCGCCGCCGGGCCGGACGCCCCCGCCGCCGGCCTGGCCGGCCACCGGGGGGTGCCCCGGTTCGTGGG